>CAYGQD010000100.1:0-23157 GCA_964351855.1 uncultured Verrucomicrobiales bacterium | reverse complement strand
GCGCAAGAGAGTGTGATTTGCAATGATGGACTGGCTGGTTCGCCCCGTCCTACGGGAAGCGGAATCTCAAGTTGTGGATGGGTTGCGAGCCTGTTGCCGGAGGTTGACGGTTCGGCATTTCTAGGTTTTTCTAACCCATGATCAATCCCGCGAAATCCGCCATGCTTTTCCTGGGAATGCTCTTGTCCCTTTCCGCAGCCAGAGGGGAGGCGACCCTTTGGGGAGACTCCTATGATTTGGCGCAATCTCGGGCCGCGAAGTCCGGGAAACACCTGATGGTTTGCTTCACCTTCACGGAGTCGAACGCAGTGTGTCGGCAATTTAAAGCGGAGGTACTTGATCAGGCTGATCTCGCTCAGCAGCTGGGAGAGAACTTTGAACTCGTGTGGATCGATGTGACGGAGGAGGTGGTGAAGGAGCCTGAGAAGTCCGATGAAGCATCAGTGTCCTGGCAAATGCGACGGCAGTTTGAAGTGGATTCCTTTCCGACGGTGGTGCTGGCCAATGCCCGGGGGATCCCGTTTGCCTATACCGGTTATCGGCCAGGTGGAACGCGGAGTTATACCGACCATATCGCTAAGCTCCTTCAGCGCCACGACGCCGAGTTGCGTTTGGGGAAGGCCGCTGCCAGGGCGAAAGGAGTGGAGCGGGCCAGGCTTCTGGGTCGCACGATTCCCGATCTGGGAGGGCAGCGTCCGGCCAAGTTTTACGGCGATATCATGCGCGAAATCATCGAGTTAGATCCGAAGGATGAAACGGGGCTGGTGACGGAATTGAAGCTGCAACTGGCCGATTTGGGTTACGTTCGGAAGATGCAGGAGCTGGATCGGGAGGTGCGCTGGAGCGACATGGTGAAGCTCACGAATGACTACATTCGCGATTTCGAGCTGACGGGGAGCCGTCGCCAAGCGGCTTTGATGAATCGCTTTGACATCCATCGTCGTCAGACCGATTTGCGCGGAATGTTGACCACCCTGGCGCAGGTGGTGGAAATCAATCAGTACAACCATCATGGCCGACAAGCCCAGGAGATTTTGCAAGCGATGACGGACGAGCTCCGGATGCAACAAGTTCTTCAAGAGGCGGCCCAGCTGAATGAGAGCAATCCAACTTCCGACCAATAAGGCGATGAGCTGCAAGCCTGTGGAATCGACCGTCAACCGATGTTGCCTCCTGGTGCTATCCGCAGTCGTCCCGCTCTTCTTCACCAGCTGTGAGTCGACTCCCTCTGTGGCGACGGTGGGGCCCACTACCACTCCGAACCACAGCTTACCGAAACATGAGTATCCGTTCGATTCCTCAGGGCGTTATCGGGAAGAATGGGTCAAAGCTCCACGAGGAGTTGAAAGCGGTGTTTCCGGGCGGGGTTCCTCGTCAGCCTCACGGCGGGCAGAGAGCGGCGCTCCTCCTTCGGCTTCATCCGCTGGGCCAACGACCGTTGCCTCCATCGGCTCCACCCGCTCCAAGGTGCGGTTTCACACGGTGGGGCGCTCGGACACCCTCTGGGGGATCAGCCGCCGCTACGGTGTTTCCGTGAGCGATATCAAAGCCGCTAACAGTCTGAATTCGGACGTGGTCAGAACCGGTCAGTCCCTCAGGATTCCGTAGGTGGCTCTTGGGGGTTTAATCTTCTTGATCGGAGGATACCGCGCTAGCGACCGGTTCGGTGGTGAGAACCACATTCCAATCGCGGCCTAATCTCTCGATGAACTGCCCGAAGTTGGCTTGCTGCTCTGGTCTGAGAATCTGCCGAATGCGGGGGCCATGGGTCTGAACGACATCCGCGAGTTCGCTTCGGGTGCGGTCGCGAATCGGGACAATTTCATCGAGCATATCTTTCAAAATTTCCGATACGGCTTCCCGCTGATCGTCATCCAGGTCCAATTTCCGGTTTAGGTGATCCACAATCATGGTGTGGCTGACATCGGGGTCCTCCATCTTCTGTTTCACATTCTGCGCAACGACGATGGTTCCGACCACTCCAAACACGGTTCCGGAGCCGAAAACGAGCAAGATCCCAAGAGCGAGTTTCCACCAGGCTTTTTTCATGGCAACATTCGAGTGGTTGACCAGTTGGGTTCTTCAACCAGGGAAGAAATCGCCCAATCTCCTCCAATTTCGCCGACATCCGCATACACCCAGGCCCATAGCCCCAAGGCGGCGATGACCGAGCAGGAAACCAGCGCGCTTTGGAAGAATGCATTCGCCCATTGGTTGATTCCGTTCTCTTCTCGGTCGGTTCCCCGGAGGGAAGCGGCCACTCGGGCCTGGAAGCCAAGGCTGACCTGCGCCACATCGCGTTCCATGGCCGGTAACGCGGCCTTGAAAAGGCGTTCGAGTTCGTCGTTTTCAATTTGCATATCCTAGTTCTGATAAGATTTCTTTGAGGCGATTCCTGGCCCGCATCGCCCGGACCTTCACGTTGCTGACACTCCAGCCCGTCAGTTCGGCGACTTCTTGGACGCTCTTGTTTTCCAACTCTCTGAGCGTGAGGATAAGCTGATCTTTCGGTTTCAGCTTCCGCATCGCGTGATGGAGGACTTCCCGAGCTTCTTGGGCGGCAAGATCAGCGTTCGTCTGCGAATCATCCCCCAGGCGGTCCCCTTTTCCGTCGATCACCTCCTGCGAAATCTCGTGTTCGCGAAAACGACGGTTTTTCCGCAAAAAATCGTAGCAGACCCGGACTGCCAATCGCATCAACCAGTGCTCGAAAGGGGCCGTTCCCTTAAAACTGGGCAATCCTTTCCAGGCTTTGAGGAAAATGTCTTGGCTTAAATCCTCCAACTCTTGGCGATTTCTGGCGAAACGGGAAGCCGTTCCCAAAATGCGACTCTCATAGCGCCCCATCAACACCCCAAACTCGTTGGGCGCGCCGTTGATTGCCAAGGAAACAATCGCCTCATCGCTGGGTTCGGCGTTCATGGACTCCGGAACACGGGTGGGAATCGCGTAGGCATCAGAAGGCACTTCCGATCCCAGAATCGGGAAGGGGAATCGAATCGTGAAGTCGGACGGTGCGCTGATGACCATGAATCGGAAAACTTTCTGAACAACTAAGACTCATTCGGCACAAAAGGGGTTACATCTTCGGTTGAATCGTTTAAGTATCTTTCCAACCCTTTATACCGTTTCAAATGCCTATGGAAGCCGAGTTGTGGCAACAACCTAAAGGACTCAAAGCCAAATTAGAAGGTAACTGCGTCATTGGCCGTAGCCCGGAAGCTGACATCAAAGTGTTCAGCTCCAGAGTTTCGCGCGAACACGCCATGGTCCGGCAACAAGGAAATGGCTTCTGGCTCTACGATCTGGGCAGCGCCAATGGAACGATGCTGAATGACCGAGAAATCTCTCAGCCGACCTTGCTGAAACACGGTGACCTCATCAGCTTGGCGGATATCGTGTTTCTCTATCACGTTCCAGATGAGGCCGCTGCGGAGGAGCAAGAAGTTCCGGAAGCTCCCATGGCGACGGTTATTGGGGTCCGAAAAACGCCGATGATCCTCCTGGTGACGGATATTATGAATTTCAGCGGCCTCTCCGAGAGAGTTGGCGAAGAACGCGTCGCCCAAATCCTCAATGTTTGGTACGACGATTGTCGAGCGATCATGGACGAGCATGAAGGCACCATCGACAAGTTCATGGGGGACGGAATGTTTGGCTACTGGACGAAAACGACCCCTCTGGCTCGGGCGCAGGCCCTATCGGCCGCAAAATTGCTCGCTGGTGGACCCAAAAGCCTTCCAGCGGAGCTGCGCCAGTTCCTGGAATTCGAGCAAATTCCGGTGCGGTGCGGCGTTGGCTTACACATCGGTGAGGCCAGTGTCGGTTCCGTGGCTCGAGGCACTCGAACCGCCCTCGGGGACGCTGTAAACATGACTTTCCGGATCGAATCACTCACTCGCGAACTCGCGACCTCGATTCTTGCCAGCAGCGCCTTCCTCACCGGTTGGGACCCGGGCACCACCAAGTTCGAAAGCGTCGGTCTGCAAGAACTGAAAGGCTATTCGGATCAGATGGAACTCTTTGCGATTGCCGATGAGAGCGAGGAGAAGTCTTAGCCCGTCATGATCTCGGCTTCGGTGATTCGTCTGGAGAGTTGAACTGCTGAAGAGCCTACGGCTTTTTCTTGCGAAAAGGTGTCGATGGCCTTCGAGATTCTTCCCGAGTTTTTCTAGAGGCGCGATCGATAAAATCCCGCGCTCCCGGTATCGATCGGTTCGAGCTCTGGAGAGAGGTTCGTCACCAATCTGAGTCGGAGGAGGGTGACGAGGTTCGGACGTTTTCGCAAACCTTCGGGGCTTGATCGCTCTGAACGTTTTTCCTAGGGCTGCATTCGCAGTGGCAGAGCACCGAAACTCCCGTTTGCCGAAGCATCTGCTGGAGCTTAAGCGTTACGAGGAAAGGTATCCGGGCGGAGATCGTAGCCAGCGGGGCTTCGAACTCCAGGGGTAGAGAGGCCTGTAATGCCGGTCACCATGGTAAGAAAAAGCCCGAGGTTCAATGAACCCCGGGCTTTGTGAGCAAACTTTAACGTTCGTAGGTCAAACTTTAGGCAAGACCAAAGAACGGCATGATCGGCTTTCCGTCTGGAATAACCTTTTTGGTCTTTGGATCTTCTGAGTGACCGGCAACAAGGAACGGACGACCTGAAGGTGCGAACACGATCTCATCAAGGGGAATGCCCAGCGCAGTTGCGATGGTGGCATTGTAATCCTCTGGAGTGACCGGGTTTTCTTCAGGAGCATAACCATTCTTGTCGGACTTGCCGTATTTCTGGCCGCCGACGATGCCTCCACCAGCCATGACGCCGGAGAAACAACGTGGGAAGTGGTCACGACCCGCGTTTTGGTTGATCTTGTTGGTCCGACCGAACTCGGTACCAACAACGATGAGGGTCTCATCCAATTTACCGATGGCTTCAAGGCGCTCGATCAATCCGCTCATGGCGTCATCGAGTGCTTTGGCCGGGTTGCGGAATGCATTGGCGATGTCCTGGTGGTTGTCGCAGCCACCACCGGAAATCCGGACGGCACCGACACCCTTTTCAATGAGGCGGGTAGCAAGGAGAGCACCTTGTCCCATCCGGCCCATGCCGAATTTCTCACGCTCACTTTGCTTCTCCTTCGAAAGGTCGAAGACGTCAAGGTCATCGCTCTTGAGGAAGGACATCGTGTTGTCGTAGTATTCGCTGTAAGCCTGCACTTCGCTGGTTGCGAACTTAGACTCGAACGCACGGTTGAACGTGCTGAGAGCTTCGACGCGCTTCATTTCACGGGAAGCTTCAGCTGGCGACTTCGAGTTGGGAAGTCCGCGGGAAGGATCACCGATCGGAAGCGGAGAATAGGCAGGCCCTAAGAAACCGGAACCAGGAAGAGCGCCGCCGCCTACGATGAAGGAGGACGGAAGACTCGTTACCTCGTTCGGCCCATGGAAACGTTGCTTCCATGCTGCCATCTCAGGATGGACGATGGTTGCACGCTTCTGGTAGCCGGTGAGCATCCAGTAACGTCCGCCATCGTGAGCACCCGTCTTCTGGGTCAGGGTATTCACGATTGCAAGGCGATCAGCCATTTTTGCCAAGCGTGGGAAATAAGCTCCAACGCGAATCCCATCGACATTCGTCGGGATTGAGCCAATCGGCCCTGCGATATCGGACGGAGCATCCGGCTTGGGGTCGAAGCTATCGATGTGGGTCATCCCACCACCCATATAGAGGTAGATGAGATGTTTGGCCTTACCAGCGCTGCCAGCAGCAGCCATGGCACGGTCAACAACAGGCATCATGCTCAGGCCGAGAGCGGCCTTCGCGGTGTTCGCCGCGAAGGTCCGGCGAGACAACGGGTCGAGTTTTTTCAGTTCGTCTTTCATAATGAAGTGTGTGTTGCTATAAATAGCGGTTTGGTTGGGTAGTCAGGAGATTTGGTTTATTGAATGAACATGAATTCACGGGTGTTCAACAACGCCCAGATGAGGTCGCTGTAGTCGTCACCTTGAACCAGGCTTTTTGCCTCGTTAGCTTCATCTGGAGTCGGCTTCCGGTTGAGAACGCTGAGAAAGACGATGTCTACGCCTTCCGATTGGCTTTTGGCTGCCTGAGCATTGCGGACGACCGCAGTCTCTTTGCGAACCATCTTCTCATTCGTCATGTCACCGTTCAGCATATACATGACCTGTGGGACAGAGCCGAGGTCGTTGGCGTTTTCGATGATCAACTTATCGGACTGACCGAAGGTGAAGAGCATGGACCCAACAGGAGCTGGAAGGCTCTGCTCGGAAGCGCGAACCATCATACCACGTCCTCGATCACCACCCATAGCGGCCATATCAGAATCGTCCATTTCCATCATTTGGATGCCACCGAGGGTCCGGAACTTGTCTTTCACCTTGAGCGCTTCATCGAGATTCAGCTGAGACCAGTCCGTTTTCATGAGAGCCTGATAGTCTTCCAACAGGCGAGCGCGAGCTCCTTCGGGATTGGCAGTGGTGAGAGCTACCATGGAGTCCCAGAGCTGCTCAGAGGTCATCCGGCGCAAGATGGGAGCTGAGAAGTGGTATTCTCCTTGGTCGATCTGAGCCAGGGTGGGGGAGCGGTGATTTGCTTCCTGTTGATAAGCGCGGCTGTTGTAGAGCACACGGAGGAATCCTTTGATATCGTAATCCAGGCCAATCATGACCTCTTCAAGATATTTGAGAAGCTCATAGTTTTGGGCTTGCCCATCGAGGTGCCCCGGAATGTTGTGGACGGGCTCAATTTGACCCAAACCAAACGCAAATTTCCACAGGCGATTTACGATATTGACCGTGAAGCGTGGATGCTCCGGATCGGTCATCCAATCCACGAATGCCATCCGAGGACTATCAAATTTCTCCAGTTCCACGACCTTACCGAAGTAGGCTGCCGGAGAAACTGCCTGCATGGGCTCGGCGTCGTCATACTTGTAATCATGGGGAAGGCGAACACTCGCGGTAGATGCATCTGTTACACCGTAACGATAAGCTCCCAGGATATCATTGAGAGTTTGGTCAAAGCGCGGCATTGGTTGCTTGCCTGCATTGCGCTGCTTCCACTCATCCATGTATTTCTTGCGAGCATCGGATGCCATCTTTGCCTCGGGGGTGCTGCCACCACCGCTTAGATTGGTTCCACCGAAGAAAGCTGCCATCCGGTAGAAATCCATTTGGTAAACTTCTTCAAACGGGTGATCGTGACACTGAGCACAAGTGATTTCCGTTCCCGTGAAAACGGTGAAGGTATTCGACAGGTTACAAAGTGGCATGCCGATATCCGTCAGCATGTAGCCCACTGCCGGATTGTCCCAGTAGAAGCCTTGACCGGCTACGAGGTCGCTTACCCACTCATTCCAGGGACGGTTTGAGCGGATCTGGTCTTTCGTCCAGTCAACATAAGCCCCAGAACGCAGGCCGTTGATCCCGTTCATGCCGATTCCATCACGAATTCGCAACAAATCGGACATCAAGTTGAAGAAATGGCTGACAAACAGCTCTGAATCGAGCAATTCATCGACCAACTCACTTCGCTTGTCCCTGCTGCGATTAGTAAGAAACGCGACTGTTTCCTCATAGGTGGGAATTCGTCCACCAATTCCGAGGTAGGCGCGGCGGACAAACTGCTCATCGTTCATTACGCTCTTGAAGGTCGGACTCTCTTTTGTCCCGGCGACACCTCCCGTGGGGAAGGTCATTTCCTGGAGATACTTGAGTTCCGCCATCTTCTTGCCCTTGTCGGAGGCCGAAAAGGTCGCGCTGGTCGGAGTATCGTAAACCTTCTTGATTTCGTTCCGGATTTCGATGTTTGCCTGGAGCAATTTGGTCATCACCAGGCGATCAATATTCTTGGCAGCGGTGCCAGCATCGATGGGTGCGTTGTCCCGAACAAATTTCTGGTCTGCCGGACTCAGCAGATTGAGAGGGAATGACAGGGTTTTGCCACCATCCAATTTCATGAGGACGTTCCCGTCCTTGATGCCGACCATTTCGGCGGTGACGTTGCGGCCCTTGGTATCTGTCCAAGTTCGCATTTCCCCTGCCATGAGGGGGGCCGTGATTAAGCCAAGCACGGCGACGGCTAGGAGTCTTTTCATAATGAATTCTTTAAGAGCAGTTGGTTTGATTTTCGCGAAAACTCGTGAGCTACGCTAAGGAAACGGGTGCTTTCCGAGGTTTTTCTCAATTAAAGGCCAAAATTCGCATCTTTTTCGACGCTTGCCAAGAAGGAACGCTGTTAGTATTTCGGAAGGATTGAATATCAGCATAAAAAAAGCCGCTTCCCCCCGTTGAGAGGAAGCGGCCAACGAGCGAAAATTCGTTGATCGTTAGAACTACTTCGCAGCTTCCGCCTGCTCTTTGGCCTCCAAGCGAAGTTGTTCAAGACGAGAAAGGGGCTTATCTGGGGCTGGCTTGGCCGGTGTCGATGACGTTGCCGCCGTGGCAGCAGGCTTGGCAGGCTCTTTCGGCTTGGGGTCAACTCGGAGGATTCCTCCCATGCCTGCCCGCTGTTCCAGCGTCTTTCCGCCTTCGTTGAAGGTGAGTTGGACAAAGATGTTCTTGTGCTGGCCGACTCGCTCCTCTTCTTCCGTGGCGATCTTGAAGATCAGCTTATCCTGGCCATTCTTCAGTTTCGTTTCGGATGTCTTCGATTTCGGTGGTAAACTCACCAATTTTGCGGTCGCCTCACCACTGAAATCGCGGATGGGCTCGACGTCGATAATCATGTCGCCGCTTTCACCCTGCCGAATACTGGCCATGTTGATTTTCATCTTCACGTAGTGATCAGCCACGGTCAGATCCGTGAGAGCTGAGGAAGTGCGGACAACCCCTTTACCGGCGTCGGATTCTGCTAAGACGACGACTTTCCAAGTCCGAGTCTCTGCCGAGGCGTTGCAGTTCAGGTTAAAGTCGGCTTCGTCTTTGCCTTCGGGAATCGTTGCGGTGCTGTTGCTGCTAATTCCGGGTGGATTCCACAACCAACGAACGGTGATCGGTTTGGTAAAGCCTTCCTTCCGGGTCGCCTTCACTTTTACGGTCATCGTTCCATCCCGCAGGATCGGTTTGTCAGGTTTCACGATATCGATTTGGAATGGGGCCGGCTCCATCACGCCAACCGGAAGTGTGTCCTCCGTTTTCGTGTAGTAGAGGGTGCCATTCGGATTTCCCCGCACATAGTCCATCAACTGCGTGTAGCGCCCGGAAAGGGGCGTTTCGGAATCGGTGCTTTTCGCATAAAGCTCCGCTAAAGTCGCTCCCATGGGGGCATCAGGCTTCGCTTCGAAAACAATCGGGAACTGGGTCACGCTGGCTGGCAAACGGTCCGACGAAACGGTAATTCCTGGCGGTAAACCTTTCACCTCAAAGTCGACATCGGTCCGAACGCTTTGGCGGGTCACGTTTACGACCGTCGCAAAGCGACCGCCCTGGGGAACTTCCATCATTTTGCGAAACTGGTTATCCCGCTGAGTAAATTCGGGCATGCTAACGACTAAGGCCGGTTCCGTGATTTCGGTTTCAATGCGATAGACATAGTCTTCGCCCCCGCGCTGCAGCATGTCGTAAACCCGGACCCAGTAGTCGCCGTCGGCGGCAGCAGTGAAGTCGTAGCGACTGTCGGCGGAACCATCGGCATCGTCGTTACCACCAACGGTGGTGATCGTTTTGTCCTTGGGAGCAAAAACATGCATCACCGGATCGACAGGCGAATTGATGGTCTTGGCCAGAGCCCGGAAGCGGAACTTTTGTCCTTTCTTCGCCGTAAAGCGAAAGTAATCATAATCGGGAACGGGGTTGCCTTCCGCATCCGTCTTGGCTTGCAAAATTCCGTTAAAAGCCAAGGGAAGAGAGCCTGAGCTTTCTGTGACGGTCGCCCAGTTATCATTGATGGCTTCGTTCTCCATCACGTTGTCGTAGGAGACGACGCGAAACTTATTCGCGGAAGGAGGAAGTTGGCCTTCGTGTTCCGCGAATACCCCGAAATTTTCATCAGGCTCACTTGGAAGCTGCACTTTGGACTGATAATCGCCCTTCACATCCCCAATTAAGGAGACTTCCATGCTGGTCCCGGCTTTCCCGCCAGCGGGGAAAATCGCCTTGGGCCGGGGAAATGTCCCGATGTGTGCCCGATAACGACCATTCCCCTGGTAGGAAGCATCACGCACTTCGACAATATAGTCGCCATCTTCAGGAGCGATCAACGAAACATAACAGTCTTGCTTTAACAAAGCGGTGTCGTCGGACGAAACCAACTCGAACCGGTCTTTGTCAAGAATGGCGCAGTAGGGGTCGATTCCGACTTGGTTGCGAATCGAATTTGCCCGAAGTCCTTCGACTTCCACACTGATTCGTTGGCCTTTTTTGGCCTTGATCCGATAAAAATCGGCGGTTTCAGGTTTGGCGAAGGCATCGACGGTCGCGTTCAAGGGAATTTCCTGAGGCGTTTCGAATTCGTTGTTGGGCTCTTGTTCCAGAACGTTGGGAAATTGGGAAACCCAGAAGCGGCGAGCATAGCTGATCCCGCTTTTGGTCCGAACGCGAAAGGCGTGTTCCCCCAGTTGGGCATCAGGAGCGACGACGAACGTGACGGTGAAAAACCGTCCGCTGGTCTTTTCGTCATGCTTGATGTCCTTCCAGGTGATGCCCGGCTGATGGAACATGATTTCTTCGGCGTCCCAGAGACGATTTCCGACGAGTTTCACCTCAATCTCCGTTCCGCGTTGCCCACCTCGGGGTTCCGCGTATTGAAGATCAGGACTGGCGGCATGGAGCAGTCCCCCGATCGGCAAACATGCCCACAGCGTCAAAGCCGTGAGCATGTTGCGAAAGAGAAAACTATTTCCAGCCAGCTTTTGAGAGCAGCTGTGCGTTTTCATAATGGTAAGCGTTTTGAGTCTCTTTAGGCGACTTTATCGAGGAGTTCGGTTAGAACCTTACCGCCATCAACGATCTCCATCGGGCGTGGCCCGGGAGCGATAAGTTCCTTATCAGCGGTAATTCCAAGTTGGTTGTAGACCGTCGTTGCAAAATCCATCACGTTGACAGGATCGCGATCAGGTTCTGCTCCGAGTGAATCGGAAGCTCCGTGGATGTAGCCACGTTTCACTCCGCCGCCTGCCAGCATGGTGCTGAACACGCGAGGCCAGTGGTCGCGACCGTCGGTCTTGTTGATCTTCGGCGTTCTGCCGAACTCGGAAGAAACCATCACGAGGGTCTCATCCAGCATCCCGCGCTCGTCAAGGTCGGTAAGAAGTGCTGCGAGCGCCCGATCCAATTCCGCACCACCACTCTTGAAGGCGGTGGCGATATTGTTGTGGTGATCCCAGCCGCCGTAAGTCAGCGTCACCAAGCGGACACCGGATTCGACCAAACGGCGGGCCATGAGCATTCTCATACCGGCCTGATTCTTACCGTATTTGTCCTTCAGCTTGTCATCTTCTTTGGAGATATCGAAGGCCTCTCTGGCTTTCTGGGAGCTGATCAAGCCGTAAGCGCTCTGATAAAAGCTATCCATGGCATCGATCTGATCATCCTTCTCCGCAGCACGGAAGTGGCTGTCGACGGCTTCCAGCAGACTGCGACGGCGGGTGAACCGCTTGTCATCGACGCCATTGGGAAGGGTAAGATCGCGAACCGAAAATCCGCTGCTGGCTGGATCCGCACCGAGGCTGAAGGGGCCGTAGGCGGAACTCAGATAACCGCTTCCGGCAAACTCGTTCGGCTGGTTGGGCACACAGACGTAGGGCGGAAGATTGTTCCGTGAACCGAGTTCGTGCGAAACGACGGAACCGAAGCTCGGAAAGCTGGTCGCCGGGCTCGGACGGTATCCGGTGAACATGTTGTGGGTGCCACGCTCGTGAGCGGCTTCACTGTGATGCATGGAACGGATGAAGGTGGCCTTATCGGCTACTTTCGCCATGTCCTTCATGACTTCGCTGAATTGAGCGCCGTCAATCTTGGTGTCGATTGCCTTAAATGGTCCGCGATATTCCGCTGGAGCATAAGGCTTCGGGTCGAACGACTCTTGATGAGCCATTCCCCCGGGTAGATAAATGTGGATCAGTGACTTTGCGACCCCTTCACGGGTGGGGTAGAACTTTGTCGCACCTTGGGCTTCAGTTCTCAGAAGCTGTGGGAGCGAAAGGCCAAGGCCTCCAGCAAAGCCAACGTACATAAACTGGCGGCGAGGAAGAAATCCGCTGCAGTGTGTTTTTCGGCTTTTCATTAGATTCGTATTTAGGTAGTTGGAGTATGGGTGGGTGGTCTGAGTCGGCCTGGGGAAGGTTCGTTCAATCTTGTTTTTTGAGCTGCCTTGCGCCACTCGGGAACAAACACGGGTGACTTTCGTCGTTTTTTTCAGGAAAAGAAATTCTTCGGTGATTTTTCGTGGAAAGAATCCTAAGCGGGTTGTTAGCGGCATGAGCTCCGATCGAATCTCGGCTCTTCCGAACTCTTCGTTCAGGATGTCATCCCGGTTCCAAGGGCGACGGGCTCGACCCTCCGAGTCGAATGCAGGTTGCCTTTTGGTTGAGGAAGGAGCAGGCGCCCTTTTTTCTGGGAATGGCGCGGTGGTTGCTGCAGTGAGGCTTTGGAAATCTCCAAAATGGCATCCCCAAATTCCGAAACGCGTTCATATCGGTCTTCGCGATCCTGTTGGAGCGCCTTGATGACCACCGCATCAAAGCGAGGATCCAGCCCCGGGATGAGCGAAGAAGGCGCATGCCAGGCACCGAGAGGCAGTTTGCCGGTCAGCATCTGGTAAAGGACGACTCCAAGGCTGTAAATATCAGCGCGATGATCGACTTCAGCGCCGCTTTCCATTGCTTCAGGGGCAAGGTAGTTCGGCGTTCCAATTGAAATACTGGCCTGGGTGAGGCCGACGCGGCCCTTGCTCGCTTGGCGTTTCACGAGTCCAAAATCGGTGAGTTTTACCATCCCGAGTTCATCCACCAGGATATTTCCTGGCTTTACGTCGCGGTGAATCAAACCGTTGAGGTGGGCGCATTCCAACGCCAAACAGACTTGCGGAATCCAGCTTTGTGCATGCTCGGTGGTCAGTTTGCCCTGCTGAATCAGGGTGTGGAGGTCTGAGCCGTCCACGAATTCCATCGCGAAATAGAGATATTGCCCCTTTTCGTCGAAATCGTGGAGCTTGACGATGTAAGGACTGTCCAGTAGAGCCAGCGCTCGCGCTTCCCGTTTGAAGCGTTCAACAAAGTCCCATCCATTTTGAGAGCTCTTCCGTGAGGAGATGATTTTTACGGCCACATATTGTCGAAGTGTGGGATGGAACGCTCGGTAGACAGCTCCCATTCCTCCTTGTCCGACAAGTTCTAGAAATTGGATTTGGTTTTCGAATTGTTCGTTTAATTCCGTGGGGGTCGGCGGAACGAACGCGGGTTGGTTTAGCGTATCGTTTTCGCTCATAAAGTTGGTTTCGAAGGAGCGATTTTCGTGCCAAAGCGCGAAAATTCAATCTTTGTTATGTTCTCAATTCAGGACACCCCGTTCCTACAGAGGGCGCGGGGGATTGCAACGAACGCGCCGTGTCAGATTCGGCACCAATTGCGTAAAGAATGACACCTTTGACTCGTGTTCTCACGTATGACCACCCGCCGCCGCTTTCTCCAGACCTCTTCATCGGCCCTTTCCGTCCTCGCTGCCCCGGCGATTGTTCGGGGCCAGGATCTCAATTCGAACCTTCAGCTTGCTTCCATTGGCACAGATGGGAAAGGCTGGAGTGATACGAGCGCGATGGCCGATCATCCCAAGGCGATGCATGTCGCATTTTGTGATGTGGACCTGGCTCGCACCCGGAGAGCGGCGGAACTCCGCCCGGAGGCTCCCATTTTTCAGGATTATCGGGAGATGTTGGAGAAAATGGGGGACCAAATCGATGCGGTGACCGTTTCGACCCCGGATCACATGCACGCCTATATTGGCCTGGATGCGATGCGTCAAGGGAAGCACGTTTACGTTCAGAAACCCTTGACTCACAATATCTGGGAGGCTCGGCAAATGCGTCTCCAGGCGGAGAAGTCAGGCGTCATTACGCGTTTGGGAAATCAAATTCACTCCCATGAATCGTACCGAACCGGGGTCCAGCTCATTCAATCGGGCGTCATCGGGAAGGTGAAGGAAGTGCATAGCTGGTGTGCAGCGACCGGGCACGGGAAATCGTTTCATATCGCTCGCCCCGTCTCTCCACCACCGGTTCCCGCATCGTTGGATTGGGATTTGTGGATCGGGGTGGCTCCGATGCGACCGTATGGGGGAGATCGCGTGTATCACCCTTGGGGATGGCGGGATTGGCAGGATTTTGGGAATGGAGCGTTAGGGGATTTCGGCTGTCATATTCTGGATCCGGTTTACACGGCGTTGGAGATCACGACCGCACCGACGCAGGTTGAGGCGGATCACTCCGGGATGAATGACGAAGTCTGGCCCGCGCAGAACACCGTTCACTACACCTACCCGGGAACGCCTCGAACCGGGGAGACCCTCAAAATCACTTGGTATGACGGCGGTCGGCTCCCCAGTTTGAAAGGTTCTCACCTCTCCGAGAAGGATGGATTACCTCGCAGCGGCTCCCTATTCATCGGCGAGGAGGGGAGCATGGTGATGCCGCACTTCAGTGCTCCCAGACTTTACCCCCATCAGGATTTCGAGATGGTGGAAGGGGCGAATCACTACCACGATTGGCTGGAAGGCGTTCAGACTGGTGTTCAGCCGAGCGACGGGTTCGACTATGCCGGACCACTCACCGAAGCCGTTTTACTTGGGAATATCGCGGTCCGGTATCGGGGCAAAAAGTTGCATTGGGACTCTCAGGCGATGCGGATTACCAATCTGGTCGAGGCGAACAGTTGGCTCTGGCGGGATTACCGCGATGGCTGGGAGATTCCGCCGGTTTAGGGCCCTTTGCCAGCTGTGAGGAGGTTTCGGGAAAAAGGAAACGGGCGCGCCTCTGGGGAGAGGCACGCCCGTAAGCCACGCGCACAATTCAACACTCTTTTTTGAAGAACCCGCTCATCAGAAGCCACTCAGCTTAATCGTCGGGATAAAAATTCTTGGGCAGGTATTCCGGCTCTCCCGGTTTTCGCTGCTTCCACCTTTCTAGCGAACCCAAGAAACCCTTTTGTCTAAAAAGTGTCTTTTTTGCCCGATTTAGTTCCGATGAGGTCTACAACCACACATTGCTGCTCGCGACCTCCTCGGTCCAGGGCTTGGCAACTTGTCGCAGGGAGGCCTTCACCAACGGGGCGCTGAGGCCAGGGTGCTTGGAGAGCAATCGAGCCACGAGCCCACTCATACAAGGGGCCGCATAGCTGCTGCCGGTGACCGTTTTCCAACTCGCATCAAGCCACGGAACCGTCACTTTTTCTCCTCGGGCGAAAAACTCGACCATTTGTCCAGGCCGATAGTAGAAATCGACCCCATCCACTTTTCCCATGTTCACGGCAATCACGCTGGGGAAGTGAGCTGGCCACTCCGCCCTCGTGTAGTTTGTGTTGTTGCAGGCTGTGACGATGTGGACATCGGCGAGGTATGCTTCATCAATCCACGTCTTGAAGTAGCGAAAAATCGATGGTCGCGCGGGCGTCCCAAAGCTGCAGTTAATGACATGGTATCCCCGTTCAATCGCAGCTTTAACGGCGGTTTGGAGAAACGCGGCTTTTCCTGCGGTCTGTCCTTCCGTGACTTGGAGAACCTTAAAACTCCCCAACTCCGCTTCCGGGGCGATTTGGTGAATCAGGTGAGCGATCGCCGTGCCGTGCCCAAAGGCGTCTCCACTGTGGTCTTCCTCGATCTCGGCTCCCAACTCCGTTTCGTGAACCGCCAGCTGGTCAGCGATCTTGACGCCTTCCAGAACCGGATGGCTAGTATCGATCCCGGAATCGAGAATGGCGATTTTCACGCCCTTTCCGGTGCCTTCTTGAAGCGCTTTGCGAGCTTGGGCGGGCGTAATCCAGGGTAGTTTCGAGCTGGGCATCACCTAGTCGTCTTCAGATTCGCGGATCGTCTCCATCAGTTCGCAATCGATCAGACGTTCCAATACCATCACCGCATGTTGGATTTCACCCAGATCGCTGGCTTCGAAGTCTCCCTTCCCGAGCTTCACGCAGGAAACGACTCCCCGGGGATGGTTCGCGAAGAACAGGGGAACGGCGATCATTGCTGCGGTCACTTGATGCATCGCATCGTCGATCGTGTGATCATGAGTCGAATTCTTGGTGACCTCGTTTTCACAAAGCGGTTGGCCGCTGTGAAAGACCATGCTGACCACACCGCGATCGAGCGGTTGGCGGAAGTTGGCCACGAAATCGGCCGCTTTTGGGCCACTGTTAAACACGGGGATCAATTCGCGCTGTTTCTGGTCGGCGATCCAGACGGTCCCCTCGTCCGCCCCGGCTCGGGTGAAGCCGTTTGAGAGCACTTGCCGAGCGACGGAATCGAGCGTCTCGGAAAGGCGCTGATTGGCCGTGGCCCGTCCCAATTGTTCGAATTTACGATTCAGCGAATTCATGAATGCGTTGCGGAAGAATCATCGGAGGGGAAGCGCGGCCCATGCAAGCCCTGACTGTCGTTTTCTCCCGGAAAAAATGATGACCGACCGATCTGCGGGTGCAAATCGATCGGTCATCGGGGCCTGCTGTGTTGGGTGATTAAGGCCTGTCTCGGAACCTGGATTCCGTAGCCGAAAGGGTTGAAGTCGATGGAGTTTCGAAATCTGGCAGATTCTGAAAACTCGGCATCGTGATAACTTTCTGCTCTATTTGTAAGATCAATAAAGCGAGGAGGGCAAGCAAAAAGCAAAGGAATCAATCAATTGGAAGAAAATTGATCAAAGCAGGGCTCTCGTTGTGAAATTTTGCGACTTTGGCGATTTCTGCGAGTTGTCTCCCTCATGCAAACCTCCCTCCTCCATTCCCTTCGTCGGCGAGCCTTCTTGGAAAAAGCGATGCTCGGGAGCGCCGCCTGGTTCACCGTTCCTGGTGCCTTCGCCGAAGCGATGTCAACGACGCCATTCCAAACCGAAGGACCGTTTTATCCGGATCAGCTGCCGCTGGATACCGACAACGATTTGATCCAGATCAACGATTCGCTGACGCCTTCCATCGGAGATATCACTCACCTCCACGGTCGAGTTTTGGATCCATCGGGTGAGCCGGTGATGGGAGCAGTCGTGGAAATCTGGGAAGCGGACGCGAAAGGAAGCTACATTCACAGTGGTGGCGCAGCCAGAGGGAGAGAGCGCGATGGAAATTTTCAGGGCTACGGTCGATTCTTGACAGGGAGCGATGGGGGCTACTATTTCCGTACGATTAAGCCCGTGCCGTATGGTCCCCGTACGCCCCACATCCACGTTGCGGTGCAGCGGGGAGGAAAGCGTGTCTTGACGACTCAGTGCTACGTCAAAGGTCACCCGCTCAACCGGACCGATCGCATTCTTAACTCGGTCCGGGACGCAAAGCTGAAAGAGATGCTGATCGTCGATTTCCTCCCTTTGGTCGGCTCAAAAACCGGTGAACAGGTGGCGAAATTCGACATCGTGGTTGGCGTCACGCCGGAAGATCGCGCGAACGATGGTGGTCGGCGAGGTCCCGGCACCGGCTTCCGTCCTGAAGGCGGGAATCGAAATTAAGCCCCAAAATATTCCCAAGCGGCGACGACGACGCCGAGCAAAACCGCCAGACCGCCGGAAACCATCTCTGTGCTCAAAGAAACGAGTCCCATGATGGCTCCAACGACCGCGCAGACCATTGCCAGGGTATGCCATCGGGCCTCGCCTTTCAAGCTGAGCTCGAACTTGCTGTCCTCCGTGACGTGGCGCTGGAGGCGTTCGACGGACTGCTTCATATCGTCCGCAAACCGCTCGGTCGTCGACATTTGCTCACGCTGCACGATCGGGATCGCCGCAAAGACAAGGCCAAGAATCGCGATGAGAAGTCCGAATTTTCCAAAATTCATGGTGGTTCTGTAAGGATTTTAGCCGGAAACGCAAGTTTGAAGTCCGAAACGCTGGTGGAGCGGACAAGGAAAGACAATCTCATGAATGCCTGGATTTCTACGTTTCTGATTGGTCTTGCTTCGGTAGCGATCGCCGCTGCGGAAGATTCCGTTTACGATTTCACGGTGCGGGACATCGCTGGTAAGGAAGTCGAGCTGAAAGGCTTTAGCGACAAGGTTCTCCTGATTGTGAATGTCGCGTCGCAGTGCGGCTCGACCTATCAGTATTCCGGAATGGAGGCTCTCCATCAGCACTTTGAGGACAAGGGCTTGATCGTGATGGGATTTCCGACCAATGATTTTGGTGGGCAGGAACCTGGCTCGAACAAGGAAATTCAGGCGTTTTGCCAAGCCAACTTCGCCGTTTCGTTTCCGATGTTCTCCAAAGTTGCGGTTAGCGGGGACGAGCAGATCCCTCTGTTTCGGTATCTAACCGTGGCAGAAAACCCCGATGGAGCCGGTCCCATCGGTTGGAATTTCGAGAAAATTCTCGTGGGGAAAGACGGAAAGGTCATCCGTCGCTTCAAAAGCTACCATGAGCCGGACGGAGAGGAGATCGTCTCGGCGATTGAAGCGGCCCTTGCCGCTCCTTAGTGACAAGCCCTTAATCCGTTTAGGCCAATCCGGTGATGGTCTTTTCGGTCGCTTGATTGAAGTCGTTCAATTCCAGTCCCAGCTTCTGAGCCAGAGTGAGGTGAAGACTGGCAAGCGGGGTGCCTTTCGGGCAGACCAAGTGACGGCCGGTCTGAATCGCCCCGCCACATTTTCCGGCAAGGACCAACGGGAGGTTGGTTCGGACATGGCCGTTCCCATCCTTCATGCTGGAACCATAGAGCAGCACAGAATTGTCCAGGAGGCTGCCATTCCCTTCGTCGATCTGCTTCATTCTCTCAAGCAGGTAAGCAAACTGAGACACATACCAGGTGCTGACTTTGGTATATTCCTCCGTTAATTCTGCCTGGTTTTTGTGGTGAGACATTCCGTGGTGATCGGATTTCACTCCGTCAAGGAACGAGAAATTTTGGCGACTGAAGCCATGCGCCGTCATCAATGTGCACACTCGGGTGGAATCGGTCTGGAAGGCCAGCACCATGATGTCCATCATCAGTTTGAGGTGGAGATCCCGTTCCCGAGGGATCCCCGCCGGCGGACGTTCCAGCGGCGCGGTGGTAAGCGGTTCCCACTCCCGAGGAGGTGGATTGAGGCTGCGGTCGATTTGTTTCTCTACCGTACGAACCCCGTCGAGGTATTCGTCCAGCTTCACCTGATCGCTGGAACTGGCCTTGAGGCGAAGCGATTTGGCGTCGTCCAGCACGAGATCAATCACGCTTTTCCGACGATTGGCTTCTCGCCGTGCTTCCAGGCTGTCCTGGTTTCGAAAGAGACGATCAAACGCGACTTGTGGATTGATCTCAGGTGAGAGTCTGGTTGTGGGGGTGGCCCAGGAAACGGTGTTGGCGTAGGCGATCGGTTGGCCACCGTCGCCGCCTTGCCGGGGTGGTTCCGTTCCCAGCTCGATCGATGGAAAGCGCGTTTTGTCGGCATACTGTTGAGCGACCATTTGATCGAGCGAAATCCCATTGCGACGTTGATTCACACCCACGCCGGTGAGAAAGGCGCTCGTC
The DNA here is from genome assembly GCA_964351855.1 of uncultured Verrucomicrobiales bacterium. GTDB lineage: Bacteria > Verrucomicrobiota > Verrucomicrobiia > Verrucomicrobiales > DEV007 > JBCDHN01. Next base: position 3,517 of record CAYGQD010000100.1, on the reverse strand, counting down.
AGCCCCACGTGGCCACTGCCGATGTTGTCCAGATTCTTGAGGACGATCAGATCCTGTTTGTGATCTTGGAGTGGGGAAAGGATCGGCGACAGTTGGTAATCCGTTCCGGATCCGTTCACATCCCACATCTTCGGGAAGACACCATTCGGCGTGAAGACGCAGGCAAAGCGGAGCGGAGGCTGAGAATTCGTTGAACTCCCCATGACTTCCAGATAGGGGAGGGCAAGTGAAGCACCCAGCCCACGGAGGAGGTGACGGCGGGAAATGTGCCAGCTATTCTTCATGATCTGAATCAACTTCAGGCTAAACACGCCCAAGGATAGACGGTTCTATCCCGGAATTCCCGATTGGGATGGATGGGAAAAACAAAATCAAGAAAGTTTCATAATTTTCATTGATATTCAGTGTTTCCAAATTAATTTTCCAAGCACACTTTTCCCGTTCTAAACGCTCAATTCCTTTCAGAAAATGCCTTCCGATTCTTCGCCAATCTCTGTCCCTTTTCGCCACAAAAATCCATTGCGCCAGTTGGCTCAGGTGACACTCCAGGTTCAGAGCGAAGCGAACGAACTACTTGGTTATGAACTTCTATTAGGAGAGGAGAACATTTCGTTCGTTGTGATTGGAGCGAAAAGCATGGTGGAGACCGTTCAGAATTTGATGGCATCATCGGCCGGAGGAAATGGGGAAGAAAATCCCCTTCTGTCACAGGACGTCCGGCACGATCTGCGCAATCAAGTAGCCGTGGTGAAAGGATTTTCCGAGCTGATGAAAATGGACCTCCCCAGTGACCACGACATGGAGGGGATGCTGGGAAGCATCGGTCAGTTGACGCGGGACTTTGTCGAAATCCTCGACTCGATGAAATACACCACAACCGTGGCAGAAGCTCTGCCGATGGCAAGCTGAAGCGGGAACTCAGCCTACGATAATCCCTCTCGACTTGCGGTCGGCTTCTTTGTCGAGAAGCGGGATGTTCACTCCGGTTTCGATCAACGGGATTCCGAGGTCACCGATCTTGCTGAGATTGAGGCCAGCGAACAATTCGATTTCTGCGGCCATTGCCTTAAAGACGTCTTCGATCAGGTAGATCCCGTTCGTTCCGGTGATTCCCTGAGCGAGATCCCGGAGGATTTCCCAGTCGTCGTGCGCTTGGCCCGGAGGTTCGATCGCGCGATTCAAACGTTGGAGCCGCCCGGTCACATTGATCATGCTTCCACGCTTTTCTGCCCAAGTCGCTGATGGCAAAACCACGTTGGCGGCATCGGCGGTTGGGTTCGCCAAAATGTGGGTCAGGAGGAAAAAGTCGAGCTTGTCGAGCAGATCGCGGGTCCAGCCGGTCTCGTAAACATTTTCGCCGAAGACGAGCAAGCCACGGATTTGACCGCTCTCGATTCCCGATTTGATGCCATCCAAGCTGGAGCCGGGCTCGGAAAGGCCAAGGATCGACATCGCACCGTTGGTATTGGCGTTTCGATCTGCTGAAATCAGGTAGCCGTCAGACTCGCCCAGGTGTGGCACGATGTCGATGTGATGGGTCCCGAGCGCATCCGCCAGCTTCTTGAGAAGGAAGAATTCCTCGTTGGTCATGTTGCCGGAGGCGACGATCGCGACTTGCGATCCCTCCAGCTTCCCCAGTCCCAAAGCGGTCTTTTCAAACGCTTCTTTCCAGGTGGCTTGACGATGGGAGTCTTTATCGCGAACCAGCGGATCCGTAAGGCGATCTGGCGAATCCACGTAGTGAAAGTTCAAGCGATGGGAATCCGGCATCCAGCTTGAGTTGACATCGTTATTTTCCCGGGGCGTGATTCGGTAAATCTTGCCCTCGCGAGAATGGATCATGATGTTCACTCCGGTGCCGCAATTGACGTCGATGCTCGGGGTTTCCTTGAGGAACCAGACCCGCATTTGGAAGCGGAAATCGTTGGAGGTCAGCGCGCCGACAGGGCAAATATCTGCCGTGTTGAGCGAGTAATTATTGGCCAACTCTTTTCCGTCAGCGACGGTCAGGGTGGTGTGGCTGCCGCGCTCCGTGAAGCCGAGAACCGGATCATCGACAATCTCGTCGCAAAAACGAATACAGCGGCTGCACATGATGCAGCGCTCGTCGTCCAGCGTAATGCGTGGCCCGATTTCGACATTCTTCGGCTTGCGAACCTTCTCTTCCCGAAACCGAGAAGCGCCTTTGCCGTGTTCGACACTGAATTCCTGGAGGCGACATTCGCCAGCCTGGTCGCAAATCGGGCAATCGAGCGGGTGATTGATGAGCAAAAACTCCATCACGCCCTCGCGGCATTCGCGAGTGAGCAGGCTATCGGTGCGAATCCCCATCCCGTCGGCGATGGTGTTGGCGCAGGCGATCGCGGGACGGGGCATCCATGAAATCGGAAGATGGCCGTCCTCATCGGGTTGAGGTGGGTCGTCTCCGGGGCGTGGCCGGGGTGGCATTCCCATTTCAACCAGGCACATGCGGCAGTTACCGGGACTGCTCAGTTTGGGGTGATAGCAGTAATGCGGCACCTCCTTGGCAGCTTGTTTACAGGCCTCGATCATGCGAGTGCCTTTAGGGAATCGATGCCACACTCCGTCAATCTGAACATTGAGGAGAGGGACTTCCGCGGGTTGGTCTGGATTGGCAGCGGCCATGTTAGAAAACCTAAAAATGGCACGATGCGGCAGGCAAAAACAGCGGCAACCTGAATTTGTGAAATTTTTCACAAAGTCCGTTCCGCGTTTCGGTTGCCAGTAGATCTTGACCCCGGCCTTCCCGTTGATAACCTCCCGCAACTGTCTGCGAACCGTCCATGAATTTACCGATCCTCCTCTGCGATTTAGCTGGAAACAGCTCCTATGTCTGGGAGTTGGTCATTTTGATCCTGATTCTGATCGCGATCTTGGCGATCCTGTTTTTGAACGAGGATGACGACTCCGAAGCGATCCCCGTGACCGAGTCGGCTGCCCAACCCGTGGTCGATACCGAGGCCCTTTCCTTGGATCGATCCGACGAGTCTGCTCCTTCAGAGCCCGAAAAGGAATCGATGGAGGCAGAAGAGACACCGGAAGACCAGGGTGGCCTTAATGCCCTTTCCAAGGCTCGGACGGACGAAAAGCTCGGGCTGGTTTTCGATAGTGCTCCGGAAGATGTGGATGATCTCACCCAAATCAGTGGGGTTGGCAACGTCTTGCAGGATAAGTTGAACGACTTCGGGGTGTATCGCTTCGAGCAGATCGCGGCCTGGGATGCGACTCTCATCGCCGAGTTTTCGAAACGGCTCACCTTCAAAGGCCGAGTCGAGCGCGAAAACTGGGTCAGCCAGGCGCAGGATCTGGCCAAGAAGCGAGACGCTTGAACCGTGATCAACGGTAGAAGTGAGGTTTCAAATCGCGAATGTGCGCTGAAACTTCCGAGTCGGCCACCGTGCTCAATCTCGCTCTCCACCTCTCGGCCTGGGGTAAATTGCGGCGGATGTCCCCGCTTCCGGTTTCCAGCATTTCCGCATAGCGACCGATGCAATAC
>CAYGQD010000099.1:0-23311 GCA_964351855.1 uncultured Verrucomicrobiales bacterium | reverse complement strand
TCGACCGGACCATGGGCGGACCGAGCTTTCAGGACTTCGTGATCGAGAAGCCGCAGCACTCGCCACACTATCAATACCACCTCCACGATCCGAACGATCCGAAATCGCATCGGCGGTCAGTCTACCGCTTTATCGTCCGCTCCCAGCCGCAGCCGATGCTGACCACGCTCGATTGTGCTGACCCGTCCATGAGCGTGCCTGAGCGCGATGAATCGACCACCGCACTCCAGGCCCTGACCCAATGGAACAATCGCTTCGTCGAGGCGATGGCCGAAACGTTTGCGGAACGTTTGCGGAAAGAGGCCCCGGCATCGGACGCCGGGAAAGTCGCCTACGCCAGTCATCTCATCCTCGGTCGCGAGCCCTCTCCTCAGGAGCAGGAAATCCTGACCGAACACCTGCAGCAACACAGCGAAGCTGCCTTCGCCCGCGTCCTCTTTAACCTCAACGCCTTTGTTTATGTGGACTAGAGTTTTACAGGAGGAAAGGAAGGCAACTGAGATCTGTTGAAAGGATGAACTCGGTATGGTTCTGAATTACCCCTCATGCACCCTCCATTTTTCAACGCTGACGGATTGACCCTCCCGGGTGCCAATCAGGAGAATTGAAAGGAAAGTTCACGAACGAGAGAATAGAATATGAAATCAGATATTTCCAATCCAACGAACAAGCCTCGCAAGAGCAGAGGCAGAAGGAAAAAGTCTTCGTTTTCTTCGTGTTCTCCTGTTCCAAACTCCTCCCGCCGCCACTTTCTCGGCACCCTTGCTTCGACCTTTCCCGGTCTCGCCCTGAGCGATCTGCTTGCCCGCGACGGGGTGGTTGGCGACCGTCTCCACAATCCTCCGAAAGCGAAGCGCGTCGTCCAGCTCTTCATGGCCGGTGCCGCGAGCCACGTCGATACGTTCGACTACAAGCCACTGCTGAAACAGAAAGACGGGCAACCCTGGGAGCCGGGCGAAACGGTTGAGCTTTTCCAAAGCACCCCCGGGGCGACCTTTGCGAGCCCGTGGGATTTCCGACCCTATGGCGAGAGCGGCAAGATGATGAGTGACATCGTTGCGCCGCTCGGCGAGGTCGTCGATGACATTGCCTTCGTCCACAACGTAGAGGGAAAAACCGGCGTCCACAGTCAAGGGACCCTGTTGCAGACCACTGGCTTCAACTTTCCCGGCTTTCCCAGCGCCGGTTCATGGGTGTCCTACGCGCTCGGTAGCGAAAGTGAAAACCTGCCCGGTTTTGTCGTCCTGCCCGATCATCGCGGCTTAGCCTCGAACGGCGCGAAAAACTGGGCCAACGCTTTTCTTCCCGCCGATCACCAGGGCACCGTGATTCGTCCGGGCAACGAAAAACCCATCGCCGACCTCTTCGCGCCGCAGAGTGATTTCATCAACGCCAAGAACGACCGAGCCGGACTCGAGGCGCTTTCAAAGCTCAACTCCCTGCACGCCTCCGCCCGTCCCGGCGACGATCGCCTCTCCGCTCGTGTCCGCAGCTACGAACTCGCCGCCGCGATGCAACTCAGCGCCACCGACGCGCTCGATGTCTCGAAGGAGCCGCAATACATCAAGGACATGTATGGTCTCGCTCCCGAAGGACCCGGCGTGGACGATTCCGGCACGATCAATGAAAAGGCCGAGAGTGAATTCTTCGGTCGCAAATGTATCGTCGCGCGTCGTCTCCTCGAGCGCGGTGTCCGTTTTGTCCAGGTCTGGAGCGGGAACGACAACGGCTTTCCCCGCCGCAACTGGGACAGCCATGGTGACGTGGAACGCGACCATGCTCCGCTCGCCCTCGGGATGTCACGAGGGGCAGCCGCTTTGATCAAAGATCTGAAGCAGCGCGGCATGCTTGAGGACACGATCATTCTCTGGACCACCGAATTCGGCCGCATGCCGTGCTCGCAGGGCAGTAAAGGTCGCGACCACAATCCCTTCGTCTTCACGAACTGGATGTGTGGAGGAGGCATCAAAGGCGGCACCTACGGCGAGTCCGACGAGTGGGGATTCAAACCGCAGGACCGTGCGCATCCCACGCACGTCTACGACATCCACGCCACGATCCTGCATCAGCTGGGCATCGATCACGAGCGCCTCACTGTGCGCAACAACGGTATCGACCGCCGTCTCACCGATGTGCACGGCCACATCATGAAGGAGATGGTGGGATGACCTTGGTCAATGTTCTCACTGTGCCCATTTTCACAGAAATGATCCTGGATTGATCAAGACAAAAGAATCGCCTTTCGGATAGCATTAATGATGGTTGACCCCATCTCCATCCGAATGTGCTTCCATCATCGATTCTCTCCTGTCGTTCTTCTGTTCCTTCCCGGACTGCTTCCTGCAATCGGTGAAGAGATCGAACGGCCTAACATCCTCTTCATTTCGATGGACGATCTCAACGATTGGATCGGCTGCATGGGGGGGAATTCGCAGACGATCACCCCGCATCTCGATCGCCTCGCAGCCAGTGGAGTGCTATTCACGAACGCGCATTGCCCGGGCGCGGCTTGCAACCCGTCGCGGACTGCCATCATGACGGGTCTCTCTCCGCACACTTCCGGACTTTACGAAAACGGACAAAACATGCGCGAAGTCCTGCCTGATGCGGAACTTCTGCCCCAACATTTTCGTAACTATGGATACCGCGCCGCCGGATCGGGGAAAATCCTGCATTACTTTATCGATGCTCGCTCCTGGGATGAATATTTCCCCAAAAAAGAGACCGAAAGCCCGTTTCCTCGAACCCTTTACCCTGACAAACGTCCCGTTAATCTCCCTCGTGGCGGTCCTTGGCAATATGTCGAAACGGACTGGGCCGCTCTCGACGCAACGGATGAAGAATACGGCGGCGACTGGCTCGTCTCGAAATGGGTCGGTGAGCAACTCACCAACGAACATGAGCAGCCGTTCTTTCTTGCCTGTGGGATTTACCGCCCTCATGAGCCTTGGTTTGTTCCTGCGAAATACTACGAGCCTTTCCCGCTGGAAGACATTCAGCTCCCGCCCGGTTATAAGGAGGACGATCTCGACGATCTCCCGCCGGCTGGGAAAAAGCGCGGTCCGAATCGCTACTTTTCTCATATCCGCGAGCATGATCAGTGGAAGCAAGGGATCCAGGGATACCTCGCTTCGATTCATTTTGCAGACGCCATGCTTGGTCGGGTACTTGATGCCTTGGAGAATGGCCCGCACAAGGACAACACGATCGTGGTTCTCTGGAGCGATCACGGATGGCACCTTGGAGAAAAGCAACATTGGCAGAAGTTTACTGCCTGGCGCGCCGTCACTCGCGTGCCCCTCATGGTTCGAGTTCCAGAGAACGCCGCTCCGGGGTTAGCCAAGGGAACTCCGGAAGGTGTCGTTTGCGATCAGCCGGTGAATCTCCTGAGTCTCTTTCCCACCCTGACCGAACTCGCTGGAGTTCCGAAAAAAGCAGGCAATGACGGCCCGAGTCTCGTGCCGTTGCTCCGAAATCCCAATGCAGACTGGGATCACGTGTCGATTACTCATCTTGGCCAACCCGCGAGCTACGGACTGAGTGCGAAGGACTGGCGCTACATTCATTACGCCGGAGGAGACGAGGAACTCTATCAGATCATCAGGGATCCCTACGAGTGGACCAACCTCGCAGGGCAACCCGAATACTCAGCCAAGCTCAAGGAACTCCGCGCGCTGGCTCCCTCGGACTTCGCTCCCCGCAAAGAGGCCTCGCTGAAATCTCTGCCTACCCTCCGTTGGCGCCCGGTCGGCCAAAAGACCGCACCAGCATCGAAGCCGGACGGCAATCCCTTTCCGATCATTTTTCACAATCGTCGCGCCGTCACCGTTGAACTCTTCTGGATGGACGCGAAAGGAAATCCAAAGTCCTACGGGATCATTGAACCCGGCAAATCCAAGTCTCAGCAATCCCGGCCCGGCGCCGTTTGGAAAATCGCAGATACCGAGTCTGGCAATGAACTCGGTCATTTCCGTGTTGGCGACCGCAAAGCGAAAGCCGTCATACCAGAAAACGGTAACGAAAATCTCTAATCCAACACGATCATGTCATCTTCTGAATCGAATATTTTTCAAGGCTGCATCCCGGCCCTTATGACTCCCTGTGATGCCAACGGAACACCCGACTTTTCCGCTCTCGTTCGCACTGCAGCCGGACTGATCGAGTCCGGCATGCGCGGAGTCGTTTACTGCGGCTCGATGGGCGACTGGCCGCTCCTGACCGATGCACAACGCCAGGAAGGTGTTAGCGCCCTCGTCGAAGCCGGCATCCCTGTTGTTGTTGGAACCGGCGCACAGAATCCTCGCATCGCAGCTGCCCATGCCGCTCACGCTCGGGAAATCGGAGCTGCTGGATTGATGGTCATCCCGCGGGTGCTTTCCCGGGGCTCAGCTCCTTCCGCGCAGCGCGCTCATTTTGCCGATATTCTCAACGCAGGGGGCGATCTCCCGGCCGTCATCTACAATAGCCCTTACTATGGATTTGAAACGAAGGCCGATCTCTTTTTCGACCTGAGAAAAGACCATTCCAACCTCATTGGCTTCAAGGAATTTGGCGGAGCGGATTCCCTCAGTTATGCCGCCGAGCACATCACGAGCGGTGATCCTGACCTGACTCTCATGGTTGGAGTCGACACGCAGGTCTTTCATGGATTCGTCCATTGCGGCGCGATCGGCGCGATTACCGGAGTCGGGAATGCTCTACCGAAGGAGGTGCTTCGGCTCGTCGAGCTTTGCTCCGCTGCCGCCGGAGGCGATCCAACCGTAATTCGATTGGCAAAGGAGTTGGACGAGGCCCTGCGCGTGCTCTCCACCTTCGACGAAGGCCCCGACCTCGTTCTTTACTACAAGGAACTCATGGTGCTGGAGGGGCACTCCGAATACACCCATCACCTTCACCCGACCGACAAACTCAGCGATAGCCAGCGAGAGTATCTGCATGCTCAATGGAAACAGTTCCGGGCGTGGTGGGATCGTTGGGAAGGAGCGTAAATTTTCAATCAACTGATCCGATTTTATTCTGATGGCTACCGCTCCCCGCACCACGATCCGCGCCGGCATCCCCCAACTGAACAGCGCTCTGTTTCACATAACCCAGTTTTCCGTGGGAGACCCCGTCGTTTTCCTCGAGATCGAAAACCAGGGCACCACCTGCATCGTCCGTGATGTGGAACTGGATCGTGCCCGCAAGAAAATTCAGGCTGACCGAATTGTTGTGCCCGCCGATTTTACTCCGGAAGGTGGGCTCTCTGCGGACCGCGAAGTCGCCACTGCCCAAGCAGCTGCCGAATGTTTGCGTCGAGCCGGCGTTACTGAAATCACGGCGGATCGATCGCTGCCCTTTTCCTTTGCACATGTGCTTCGCGAAGCTGGCATCGCAGTCACCTGCGATCTCGATTTTGGAGTTCTGGAGCGACGCCAGAAAAGCGAAGCCGAGATTGAATGGTTGCGCCAGTCGCAAGGCGTCACTGAGGAAGCCATTGCGATGGCCTGTCAGATGATCGCTCGATCGGAAGCGGGAGGTAATGGTGTGCTCCAGTTCGACGGAGCGGCCCTAACTTCAGAGCGTGTTCACGGCGCGATCAATGTGTTTTTGATGGAACGCGGATTCACCGGCCCAAAATATATCGTATCAGGAGGATCCCAGGGAGCATCCTGTCATCACCACGGCGATGGCGAACTGCACACCGGGCAGCCGGTCATCGTTGATATTTTTCCCACCAGCCAGGAAACGCATTATTGTGGCGACTGCACGCGAACCGTTGTGCACGGAGAGATTCCTCCTGAGATTGCGGATATGCATGCAGCAGTCTGCGCCGCGAAAGCAGCTAGCTGCGCCGCGATCCGGCCGGGCGTCACCGGCGCCGAGGTCCATGCCGCGACGACGAAGGAACTCACGGAACGTGGCTTTCACACGGGATTTCCTCCAGAGGATGCGCCTCTTTCATTCTGCACGATGCATCACGGTACTGGGCACGGTATCGGCCTAGAAGTCCATGAACCACCGCTGCTGGATGCGACGGGAATCGAGCTCCTCAAGGGCGATGCCCTCACGGTTGAGCCTGGCCTCTATCGAAAGGATCTTGGCGGAGTCCGGGTTGAGGACATGGTCGTGGTTACCGAAGACGGAATTGAAAACCTCAACCGTCTTCCCGAGGGACTGGACTGGAAATGAACCTGCGGCCCTCCAGTATGATCCTGGCGTCCCTGCTCGCGCTAATCGCCACCGCCCGAACCGCTCCTGACATGAACACACAATTCTCCGAAATCTCAGAACGCTACCTGGAAGACTTGCTTCAGCATTCTCCAGTCACGGCGTCCAGTCTCGGCGACCATCGCTTTGATGACCGGCTCGACGAAGTCGATCATGCGGCTCGGGCGCAAGAACTGAAAGCGGCAAGCGAACGACTCGCAGATCTCGACAAACTGGATCACCGCCAGCTTTCTCGCGAAAATCAGGTCGATTTTGCGCTTCTTCGACAGCGGCTCGAGAAGATGATTTGGGAACTGGAAACCCTTCGAGAATGGGAATGGAATCCGCTCGTTTACGCCGGAACTCCAGGAACATCTCTCTACCTGCTTCTTTCACGTGAATTTGCTCCGCTCAACGAGCGACTCGCGAATGTCGCTGCCCGGTGTCGCGAACTTCCTCGCTTTTTTGGTCAGGCCCGTTCCTCGCTGGTGAAGGAGAAGACGCCGCACATTCACGCTGAAACGGCTGTCGATCAAAACAAGGGCATTCTCACCTTGCTGGACAAACTCGTCGTTCCTCATCTCGACGAATTGGTTCCGAAAGAGAGAGCCGATCTCGAAATGGCGATCCAGATTGCACGAGATGCCGTCGAAGTTCATCAACAATGGCTGGAGAAAGAACTCCTTCCCGAAGCAAAAGGGGATCCCCGACTAAGTGACGCACTCTATCGTGAGAAGTTTGATTTTGATCTCTTCAGCAGCCTTTCCCCAGAGGATTTACGGAAACGTGCGGAGGCTGAAATGGCGGCTTTGCATCAGCAGATGTATGATCTCTCTGTCGCCATCCTCGCTGAACGGAATTCTGAATTCGCTCCGCCGGAGAATCCGACAGCAGAGGAAAAAAAGGAAATTATCCGAACCTGCCTCGAGTTCGCATACGAAGATTCCCCGACAGCGGAAGAGGTCGTCAAAGCTGCCTATCACTCCCTCAAAATCACAACCGATTTTGTTCGTGAAAAGGATCTCGTCACGCTTCCGGACGATCCGCTCGAAATCATTCTCATGCCCGAGTTCAGGCGGGGCGTTTCAGTTGCCTATTGCGATGCGCCCGGCCCGCTTGAAACGGGAGGAGAAACCTTTTACGCGGTATCTCCACCTCCGGCTGACTGGACTGACGAACAAGTTGAATCCTTTCTTCGGGAATACAATCACCGCTCCCTTCACAACCTCACGGTGCATGAGGCAATGCCGGGGCACTATGTCCAATTGCTCCGTTCGAACGCGACCTCAAGCCGTCTTCGCTCCGTTCTATCCTCTGGCACGTTCATCGAAGGATGGGCGGTTTACACGGAATCGATGATGGTTGATGAGGGCTTTCTGCCAGACGATCTACTCATGCGATTGATCGTTCTGAAGTGGAACCTCCGAGGCGTCACCAACGCCCTCCTTGACCAGCGGATTCACCTCGACGGCATCGACGAGGAAGCGGCGATGCAACTCATGGTCGAGGATGCCTTTCAGGAAGAGCGAGAAGCTGCCGGTAAGTTTCGCCGTTCGCTCCTGACTTCCGTCCAGCTTTCCACCTACTTCGCCGGCTTCCTCGAAGTCATCGACATTCGAGAGGTCACCGAAAATGCATGGGGGGAAGAATTCGAGCTGAAACGCTTTCATGACAAACTGATGTCTTTCGGATCGCCTCCGCCCGCGTTCGTCAAAGCACTGCTCCTCGATCAACCCATCCCCTGACATGCGACAAAGACTCCGTTCGTTTTTCTCATTCAACAGAGTTAAGTTGCTGACCCAATCCTGTTGGATTCTGCTATTCTCGCTTTGCTCATTCGTGCAGGCGGCAGAGAAACCCAACGTACTTTTCATCGCAATCGACGATCTTCGCCCCGAATTAGCTTGCTACGGATCGGACATCGCCATTTCTCCAAACATCGATCAACTGGCCGCGAATGGCGTGCGATTTGATAGCGCTCATTGTCAGATCGCAGTCTGTAACCCCTCGCGGGTCAGTCTGCTCACAGGGTTGCGTCCCGACTCGACCAAAGTGTGGACGCTTGATGTGCGATTTCGAGAGACGATTCCTGATGCGGTGACGCTTCCCCAGCATTTCAAGGAGAGCGGTTATCACACGGTTGGCTATGGTAAGATTTTCCATAATCCCTGGCCCGATAACGTATCCTGGAGCGAACCTCATTCCTGGCCCAAAGAGTCGAGGCTCTGGTCTGACGAGGCCAAACAGGAACTCAAGGATTTCAAAGCGAAGCTCAAAGCGGATGGAACTCCGCAGCCAAAAATCGATCGGCTTCGCGCGACTGCCACTGAAAGCCTCGACATTCCTGACCACAAACACATCGATGGTGCGATCGCGTTGCAGGCGATCGAAGCGATGAATCGCATGGCTGAGCAGGACAAGCCCTTCTTCCTCGCCGCCGGATTCGTCCGTCCGCACCTGCCCTTCGTTGTCCCTGAGAAATACTGGGATCTCTACGATCGCGAGAAAATTCCGCTCGCTGCGAACTCAAAGTTGCCGGAGAACACGCCGACCTACGCGATGAATACGATGTATGAATTGCGCGATTACTTCGACTACCTTGGAACGCCCGATCCCCGCTCAGGATCTCTCACCAAGTCACAACAACGGGAACTGAAACACGGCTACCTTGCTTCGGTTAGTTTTATCGATGCACAGGTTGGACTCCTCCTTGGGGAACTGAAGAAACTCGGGCTCGCAGAGAACACCATCGTCGTGCTCTGGAGCGACCACGGTTTTAAACTGGGAGAGCACAACAGCTGGTGTAAGCAAAGCAACTACGAGATCGACACCCGCGTGCCACTAATCATTCACGATCCTCGCGCCAAGGGAAACGGAAAGGCAACGAAGTCTCTCGTTGAGTTGATCGATGTCTACCCAACGCTCTGTGATCTTACCGGAATCGAGATCCCAAAACAGCTCGAAGGTGTCAGCCTGGAGCCGATTCTCGAAGATCCTGACACCATTGTGAAGAAGGCTGCCGTGAGTCAATTCCTACGGCGTCAAAAAAATCGGGAACTCATGGGCTATGCTTACCGCACGGAACGCTGGCGCTATGTCGAATGGATCGATCGGAAGTCAGGCAAAACCGTTGATCGAGAACTCTACGATCACACCGCCGACTCGACTGAAAGCATCAGTCTTGCGACAAAATCAGAGCACAAGCCGCTCATGGATCGCCTCGGCAAAGAACTGCGAGCGATGCTTCCGGTCTCTCTAGCGGTCCAGGAAAAGGAATCCTCACCTCGCCCTGGAATTGTGTTCCGAAATAAAAGCGGCCAAAGCCTAACCGTTTACTGGCTTCCGGACGGAGGTCAGCCTCGGGAGGTGGGGGAAATCAAGCCGGGCCGACTTCTTACTCAGGGAACCTCCATGGGACACCGGTTTCGCGTGGAGGGAAAGGGGATCAAGCAAACCGTCACCGTGACCAAAGCGAAGCAAACGGTCATCATTGGAAGCTCGAAAAGGAAGTTGGCGCCCCCCGAGGCGCCGAACATCGTCGTCATCATGGGCGACGATTGGTCCTGGCCTCATGCATCCATTCTGGGTGACAAGACCGTGAAGACTCCCAATTTCGATCGCATCGCCCGTGAAGGCGTTCTCTTCGCGAACGCATTTGTCTCAGCTCCCTCCTGCACGCCATCTCGATTTGCCGTTGCGACAGGACAATACCACTGGCGTCTCGGCGAAGGGGTGAACCTTGGGGGCTCACTTGCCGATGACGTGCTCGTCTATCCTGACCTTCTCGCCGAATTCGGCTACCGCACTGGTTACTGCCGAAAAGGCGCAGGACCAAGCCGTCACGAGTATCGTGGCACCGATCCCTACGGCGATCGATTCAAGGACTTTGCCGAATTTTTCGATCAACAGGAAAGCGATCAACCGTTCTGTTTCTGGTACGGGGCCGGAGAACCGCATCGCGCCTACGACTGGCAGGGCAGTCTCGACAGCAACCTCGATTTGAGTTCCGTTGAGATCCCTCCCTTCCTCCCTGACAATGACACCACCCGGACTGATCTCGGTGACTACTACCTCAAAGTGCAGAAGCTAGATCTCTTTGCCGGAGAGATCCTGAAGCGCCTTGAAGCGGCTGGCGAACTGGAAAGCACGATCGTCGTTATGACCGGCGACAATGGAATGCCTTTTCCCCGTGCCAAGGCGACGCTCTTCGATTCCGGGACACGCGTTCCTCTCGCGATTCGCTGGGGTTCAAAAGTGAAGGGTGGACAAAAGGTTAGCGATTTCGTCAATCTGACGGACCTCGCCCCTACCTTTGTCGAAGCAACAGGATTGCCCATTCCTGGCACCATGACCGGCCAATCACTGCTCCCAATTTTGACCTCGGAGAAATCAGGTCAGATTGAGGCGGGCCGAACCCATGTTCTCACCGGGATGGAGCGGCATGTGTATCCCTATCCCTCCCGTGCGATCAGGACGGAGGACTTCCTCTATATCCGCAACTTTTCTCCCGAAGACTGGCTGACCGGCGTGCCGAAAGGCGATCCTCCATTCTTCGATTTCAAGAAAACGCCTTGGCCGACCGTGCCGGGAGCCTTCTCGCACAATGTCGATCCCGGCCCAACGAAGCAATGGATGCGCCTGAACGAGTCCCCTCAAGATGCGCAAGCGTTCGGACGCAAGTCCGTCGAGGAACTCTACGACCTTCGCAAAGACCCTCACCAGCTCACCAATCTACTCGCTTCCGATGAAATTCCCGAAGCCGTTGAGTCTCAACGTCAGGCGCTTGCCAGTCAGCTGGCGAGTGAACTCCGACAGAGCGGCGACCCACGTTTTGCAGAGCCTAATCACGCGACCTTCGAAGTCCGTGGATGGACGATTCATCTCCACGATCGCCTCGTCGCTGATTCTCCCGAGATCACAAACCGGATGCTCCCACTGCTTCACGTCCAGCTTCAGCGTGTCGTCGATGTTGTGCCTGAGCCCGCCTTGACGTCTCTCCGGAAGATCCCGATCTGGATCAATCCTCCCTACGAAGGGATGCGAGGCACAGCGGAGTATCACCCACAAACCAGTTGGCTCGCGGAAAATGGACGTAACCCCGCGATGGGGCGAGCCATTGATATCACCAACGTGAAGATCTTTCCCTTTGAAGATCGCCGCATGCCCTATGTGTTGTTGCATGAACTCGCTCACGGCTACCACGATCGCGTCTTAGAAGGGGGATACGGAAATCCCACCATCCGCGCTGCTTACGAACGCGCCCGCGACTCTGGCAGCTACGACGAAGTCTCCCGCTTCGACGGCAATCGGAACGTTAAAGACAAAGCCTACGGCATGTCGAATCCCATGGAATACTTTGCCGAATCAACCGAGGCTTACTTTGGCAAGAATGACTTCTTTCCTTTCAATCGCGAAGAACTGAAGCAGCACGACCCAGCCATGCACGATCTGGTCAGGGAACTTTGGGGAGTTTCCTATCCCTGACATTGCCAACATTCACTAGTCATCATCTCTCATGAAAATCACCAAGTTCACCGTCTACCAGGTCGACCTTCCATTGGTCGAAGGTTCTTATCATTGGTCCGGAGGAAAGAGTGTCTCCGTTTTCGACAGCACGATCGTCCGCGTCGATACGGATGCCGGAATCACCGGATGGGGCGAGGTATGTCCGTTAGGGCCCTTTTACCTACCAGCTTTTGGTCAGGGAGCCCGCGCCGGGATCAACGAACTGGGTCCCCATCTCATCGGAGAGTCCCCGCTCGAACCGACGAAGCTGAATCGTCGAATGGACCTCGCGTTGAAAGGTCACGCCTACGTAAAATCCGCGATCGATATGGCCTGCTGGGATATTCTCGGAAAGGCGACGAAGATGCCGGTCTGTGAGCTGCTCGGAGGGCGCTATGGCGAGTCGGTTCAGCTCTATCGCGCGATTTCCCAAGAGGCCCCTGAAGCGATGGCCGCCAAAGTTGCCGGCTACCGAGCCGAAGGCTACCGCCGCTTTCAGCTCAAAGTCGGCTGCCACGACGTCGATCTCGACATCAATCGCATCCACGCCGTTGCCGCTGAATTGAAGCCTGGAGACATCCTCGTCGCTGATGCCAACACCGGCTGGCTCAAGCATGAGGCGCTCCGTGTTTGTCGTGGTGTCAGGGACATCGATGTTTACATCGAGCAGCCCTGCGCGAGCTACGAAGAATGCCTCGCGGTCCGCGCCCGCTGGGACGGCCCCTTCATTCTCGACGAGAACATCGACGGCCTCGATCCGCTCCTGCGAGGTCATGCCGACCAGGCGATGGACAACGTGAACATCAAGATCAGCAAATTCGGGGGCCTCACCAAAACACGACAGGCCCGCGACCTCTGCGCCGATCTCGGGCTCGCAATGACAATCGAAGACAGTTGGGGAGGCGACATCATCACCGCCGCGATCGCCCACCTCGCCCACAGCACGCCGGAGGAGATGCGTTTCACCTCCACCGACTTTAACAGCTACGTCACCGTCAGCAACGCGACCGGAGCACCGCAACGGGAGAACGGAGTCATGAAAGCCTCAACCGGACCGGGGCTCGGCATCGAACCCAGAATGGACGTGCTTGGCGAGGCGTTGTTTGAGATTGTTGCCTAAAATGCTAACGCGAAGCGTCTGTTGGACTTAGCCAGCCCCGCTCCGCAACTCGAAGATTCGACCAAAACCACCCTACCTAAAATCGCTATAATGAGTTCCCAGAGGAGTATCGAGTAGCGTGTGTGTCAGATCAACCAATCCCTTCACGATCGCTTCGAACAATAGCTTCCCTTTTTCTGCTGTCGCTAGATCGGGTCGCCCAGTAAATCCATTCTGGGTTCGTTGAGACATATCCCGACTGATATAGAATCCCTGAACAATGTCAGGAATCAATTCTCCAGCGTTCGCCAAGTTCTCAGTCTCCACTAAGTCTGGGCGAATGTGAAGCATCAACGATGTTTCGAACTCACAGGCATGGCCCACAAATTGATGTTCGCCCTCAAGAATTGCCACGCGCGCCGAGTCGGCGACCGACCAATAACAACCCGCGACGAAAAGCGCATCCAGGTAATGCGGTTGGAGTTCACGCACCGCCATCTTCATCGGATCGGTATTTCCCCCATGACCATTGAGAAACAGAAGTCGCTTAAATCCGTCATCGAGTAGCGATCGGGCCACATCAACAAGCGTTTCTACATAGGTTGCAAGGGCAGTGTTGAGGGTCGAACCCATTCGCAGATGATGAGCGCTTGCCCCCAACCAAAGAGTTGGCGTGAGCAATATCTGAGACGCATTCTGCCTTTCGACTGCCTCAGCGATCGCGTTACAGAGAATCGTATCGGTGCCAGTTGGCATGTGAGGACCATGTTGTTCTACGGCAGCGATCGGAATCACCGTAATGGTGTTCTTTCGATCGGTTTTCGCGAGTTTAGAAGCGGTCAGATGATGATAAATCATGACGGAATTTCGGGCGGATTGTCTTTCATCACTTGAGAGAATGTCAGGTGGGTTTTCTTGGGAGGAAATAGGTAACTGAGAAAGTATCCCAACACGAGGGAAAGGCTGAACCCGATTGGCCAATACCACACCGAGAACCAATCTGATCGTTGATACATGAAAACCAAGGTCGCGATGGTTCCCAACGAAACACTGAAGAGAACGCCTTGCCAGTTTGATCGCTTAGAGAATAGCGCTAGTACGAAGATTGCGAGAAGGGGGCCTCCGAATGCAGCCGTTAGTTTTTTGGCAATCGCAAATACATCACCCAAAGGACCGACGAGACAGGCCAATCCGACCGACACCCCACCAATCAGAAGAAGGAGGATTCGAATGGAGCGCAGCTCGCCCAACTCAGTCGTTGGGCGGAGCGACGGAAATAAGCGATCCCGAAAATCAACGACAACGGCGGTCGTTACCGAATGAATCCCGGAGTCAATACTGGACATGATCGCGGCTACGAGTGCAGCAAGAAAGAGACCTCCAACTCCAGGAGGGAAATGGAGGCGGACAAACTCCGGAAGTGCACGATCCGCGACACTGGCCCCAGTGCCCAACTCGGCGGGATGGAGCGAATACCAGCTGTAGAGAGCGACTCCAATCATGAGCAATCCAGGCAAGACAATCCACATTCCCAGTAAATTGATCGCAGCGCCGATTTGGGACGTCTTTTCGGACTTGGCCGAGAGGTATCGCTGCACGGCAACTTGGTCGACCCCAAACGCTGAAAGGCCTTCTAGAAATATGCCAATGAGAATCGCCCAGCTCCCATAGGCCAAGGTCATTGAGGGCTTGAAATCAATTATCAGTCCTTCACGCCCATCGAAGTAAGTATGAATGACGTCGCCAAATGTAGATTCGCTTTTTGATAGGATGAGCCCGACCGACAGAAGAATCGTGATTGCGAAGACAAAGAATTGAATCACATCCGTCCACATCACCGCGCGTAAACCGCCGAGCATCGTATAGCCAATCGAAACGATTCCCAAAACGAGAATGACTCCCGTTTGAGAAACGTCGGCGACACTCGCAACGACAAGGGATGCTGCATAAGTTGCCGAAGCCATCCAACCAATACGAAGGAGAATAAACAAGCCACTGGCCAGTGCTCGGACTGACACATGGTAGCGCATTTCAAGGTATTCGTAGGCAGTTTCGACTTTGAGCCGAGCGTAAACCGGTATGAAGACCCAAATGACAATTGGCGTCATCAGCGTGAAGGCGACTAGCGAGAGTCCAATTCGGAGGCTGTTGCCAAAGGCTGCTGCTGGATAGAAGACAAAGCTGTTTGAAGAGAAAAGTGTCGCCATAACACTCAGTCCAACGACCAACCAGCCCATCGACCGGTTTGCGGCAAAGAACTCCTTGCGGGATTGGTTTCGGCCGAAGTGAACTCCGATCCCGACAATGGCAACGAGGTAAACCGCGATAACGATGAGATCGAGAGCGTGCATGGGGCTTTCGGCCGACCCTAGGGGAACGCGGGAGAAGTTGCAATGTTCTCCGACCGGGGTCGGGCGAAAACAGGCTGGATCTTTTCAGACCAACGTGAAACGATGATGGCTTCAACACGATGAAAACTCGCCGCCAGTTTCTCTCAGGTTCGGTTTCTGCCGCAGCAGGCTTGGCCGCCGCCGAATGCCTGGGCTCCGCTTTTTCCGACTCTATCGATGCCCACGTTCATGTCTGGACGCCGAATACGGAAACATATCCTCTGGCACCGAGCCATAGCAAAGAGCAGATGAAGCCGGCGAGTTTCACGCCCGAACAGTTGTTTGCGCATTCAAAACCCGCAGGAGTATCTCGGATCGTGCTTATCCAGATGAGTTTTTATGGCTTCGACAATTCGTACATGCTCGAAGTGATGAAACGCTATCCCGGAGTCTTCGGCGGAGTTGCGGTGATTGATGAGAATGCTCCAAACGTCGCGTCCACCATCAAGGAATTGAAAGAGTTAGGAGTCCGTGGTTTTCGGATTCGCGCGACAAAGGCCAAGGCTGAAGAGTGGCCCGATTCAAGGGGGATGGTCGAAATGTGGAAAACCGGAGCAGAACACGGTCTCGCGATGTGTCTTCTCGCAGATCCAGATTCGCTTCCTGGAGCGCTGAACATGTGTGAGCAGTTTCCTGATACGCCGGTGGTGATTGATCATTTCGCACGAATTGGCGTGAGTGGTGTGATTGAACCATCGGATGTCGATCAGCTTTCTCGGTTCGCGGATTGTGAGAACGTCAGGGTAAAAACATCGGCCTTTTACGCATTGGGAAAGAAGGCAGCTCCTTATGAGGATCTTGGTCCGATGATCAAACAACTTCGAGACGCATTCGGAGCTCAGCGGTTAATGTGGGCCTCTGACTGTCCCTATCAAGTGGGCGATGGTCACACCTACGCCGATTCCATTGCCCTAATCCGAGATCGACTCGATTTCTTGAGTGAAGACGACAAACAATGGATGCTGCGAAAAACAGCAGAGAATGTTTTCTTTAGCTAATCTCCCTCGAAGTTCATGATGACTTTTTCGTAAAATTTGGCGGCAAACTCGACTTGAGCGAGTTCTACAAACTCCGTCGCGGCATGGGCTTGATCGATTGAGCCTGGCCCGAAAATGATACTTGGAATTCCTGCACGAGATAGTTTTGTGGCATCGCAACCGAAGGGCACCCCAAGCGGCTCAGAGGTTCCTCCCAACTCGTCAATCGCCGCCTGCGAGGCTTTGACAATCTTGGAATCCAAAGACGTTTCCATCGCTTCATCGGTCAAATCTGGTGGCAGCAGTTCGGCATCGATGCCCTCAAGAAGAGCACCGTATTCGGCGAGAACTTGAGATGCGCGTTCTCCAGGGAGCATCCGGCGGTCCACGTTGATTTCACAGAAGTCGGGAACGATGTTGACTTGGGTGCCACCTTTGATCGTTCCGATACTGCAAGTCGGAACGCCAACCAGAGGGT
This sequence comes from uncultured Verrucomicrobiales bacterium, assembly GCA_964351855.1. Taxonomy (GTDB): domain Bacteria; phylum Verrucomicrobiota; class Verrucomicrobiia; order Verrucomicrobiales; family DEV007; genus JBCDHN01. The sequence continues at coordinate 6,673 of CAYGQD010000099.1, read as the reverse complement.
GGGCCTTCTCGGCAAGTCGAAGGCTATCTTCGTTGATCGCCTTCAGCACCTTTGCCATTTCCATAATCGCGCTTTTCCCAAGGTGAGGTTTTGCGCTGTGGGCAGCTTTCCCATGAGTTCGAATTTTCCAGCGAAGAACTCCCTTGTTCGCGGTCACGATCCGATTCTGGGTCGGCTCGGCAACGATGGCGGCGTCGGCGCCAGAAAGAGAATCAATCAACCCGAGAACACCGCGGTAGGCATGCTCTTCATCGATCACCGCCGCCAGCCATACCTCGCAGGGCGGATTTTTGATCTTGGTGACGGCATACGCCATCGCAGCGAGGCCTGACTTCACATCGACTGAACCGCGACCATACAACTTCCCGTCTCGAATCTCTGGATCGAATGGCGGGATGTCCATATCGTCAGCATGGACCGTATCCATATGCGATTCCAAGACGATCCGGCGATCAGAATTTCGTCCGGGAATCCGAGCGATGAGATTCGGGCGGTTTGGGAGAACTTCGTTCGTGGAGACTTCAATGTCATGGGTCTCAAAATAGTGCTTCAGCCAATTGGCGACCTCCAGTTCTCCAGGACCACCCCACTCAGGATTGACGCTATTGATCCGAACCAGTTCGGCGAGAATGTCCGCTACGCCCATGCTTTGAGAACTTTTACGAGACTGTCAATTTCCTCCAGTTGATTGTATCCGTGAACCGAGATCCGCAATCTGCCAGCTTGACGCATCACATGGATGTTGTTCTCAAGAAGTGACTCATAGATTTCTTCATCTCGAAAATGTTGGAACGATACAATCCCAGAAGAATTCTCCGGCTGAGGAGGCGACATCGGTGCAATTCCCAACTGCGCCAGATTCTGATGGATCTTGTTGATGAGCTTGTCTGCATGGTCCGCTAGACTGGGGATCCCAACATCAGCCAGATAGTCCATGCCTGCGCGTAGAGCATAGATGGCTGGGAAGTTTGGCATTCCTACGGCGAAACTTGCAGCTCCTTTGATCGGAGAAACCCGATCAAATCGATCGGGATCGAACGCATTCTTGATGTGAAACCAACCGCCAGCATAGGTCGTCAACCGATCCGCCGCAGCTATGGATACCGCAACGACACAGCCGCCATGAATGCCGAGAATCCATTTGTGAGTGCTTGAAATGATACAGTCGGCATCCAGACAATCCAGCTCAACGCGACCGAATGCCTGCGTGATATCGACTGACAAAATCGCATTGGGTGCTAACTCGCGCACCTTCTTCCGAAACGAAGCCCATTCAATGCGGTAGCCAGTGAGAAAGCTGACCAGTGAAACCTGAACCAGCTTGGTTTTCTCAGTGAGAAGTTTAGTCAATCGATCCAAATCGAGAACACCATTCTGATTTCCCCAAATTCCAACCTTCGGAGAATTTGGAGATCGAATCCATGGAGTCGCACCAGCTGGAAAATCCAGGTCAGAGATTACAACTTCATCATCCGAATTCAATTGGAGGGCTGATGCCAACAAGTTGTAAGCCTCTGAGGAGCAGGAGCAAAACGCCACTTCCTCGATCGTCTTCCCGAGCATGCCTGCTGCAACCTCCCGGCATCGCTCCAACTCTGCAAAATGCAGGTCCCGCCCCTTCATTCCTAGCGACTTATCTCGCCAATAGCTCTCCAGCGCTTCATGAACAGCTATCGGCGGGATGCTTTCTGCGGCAGAGTTGAGATACACCATGTCCTTCAGCGACGGAAAATCACTCAGACGGCTTTGGAGGAAAAGCATCGACTACGCTGGAACAGAAAGGCACGAAATCAAATTGGGGATAGCTTGCGCGGCCAAAGGGAGTAACAACACCAATCGGCTCTCAAGGTCCACAAAAGTGAAGCCGCCGGAAAGTCAGCCAAAAGAAAAAAGCGGCTTCCGATCTCTCGTAAGTCGCTTGTTGTAAGGGAGATGGGCAGGAGAGGATTCGAACCTCTGAAGGCATAGCCAGCAGATTTACAGTCTGCCCCGTTTGACCGCTTCGGTACCTACCCAAAATGGGTGCCCCTCGAGTTTTTCGTCTCGAAAGGGGACCGTGATTTAAGGGCGATGTGGCAACTTTGCAACCAATTTTGGTTGAATTTGATGGGTGGAGGCGGACTTTGCGCTTCCCCAGTTTTCAGGGGCTTTCAGGATGGCTAACAAGCTGCAAAAACTACCGGGCTTTCGCGATTTTTATCCGGAGAGCTGTTTGATCCGCAACTATGTGTTCGAGACGTGGCGCAGGTTAGCGCATCGGTATCGCTTTGCCGAGTATGAAGGGCCAATCTTGGAGCCGACCGATCTCTACCGGAAAAAGAGTGGGGATGAGATTACCGAACAGCTGTTCAACTTTGTCGATAAAGGTGGGCGCGAGGTGGCGATGCGACCGGAACTGACCCCAACGTTGGCGCGATTGGCGGCGGCGCGGCAGCGCGACTATCGAAAGCCGATGAAGTGGTTCAGTATCGGACCCTTTTTTCGGTTTGAGAAGCAGCAGAAAGGGCGTTTGCGGGAGTTTTATCAGTTCAACTGTGATGTCCTGGGTGAGGTTTCCGAACAGGTTGATGCGGAGCTCATCGCGATTTCGATCGATCTGATGCGGGGCCTTGGCTTTGGCGAGGACGATTTTGTGATTCGGGTGAGTGATCGAAGTGCTTGGATGAAGTGGCTGGACCAAGAGGGCGTGAAGGAGACGGGCGAGTTTCTTCAGGTGATTGATAAAATGGAGCGAGAAGCACCGGAAAAGACGGACGAGAAGTTGCGGGCACTTGGCTCGAGCTTGGACGCAGTGAAGGCGTTCATGGATGCGGGCGAAGAGGTTTCTGACCGGATGCCCGCGATCCGAGAGAATTTGAAGGCGCGAGGGATGGGCTCGTATCTCCGCTGGGATTTGGGAATCGTGCGCGGTCTCGCTTACTACACGAGCACCGTTTTCGAAGTGTTCGACGTGGGAAAAGGGATGCGCGCGGTTGCGGGCGGCGGACGCTACGACGGGTTGGTCGAGTTGATTGGGAAGGTGGATTTGCCTGCGGTGGGTTTTGCGATGGGAGACGTGGTGATCGCAGACCTGATCCAGGAAATACCCGCCGCGAAGGCAAGACTGGATGCTTGGTTGACCGAGCAGCAGTCGATTGATGCGTTTGTGATTGTCGCGAGCGAGGAACAGCGCGGCCAAGCTCTTGCCACCTTACAGACCCTGCGTGATGCTGGTTTTCGAGCGGATTTGATGGCGCTTCCGGCGAAGGTCGGAAAGCAGTTTCAGGCAGCTGAGCAAGCGAACGCGCGTTGTGCTGTGGTGGTTGGAGACGAGTATCCCAACGTCAAAGTTAAGACGATGGCGGATCGATCCGAAACGGAGTGTGAGGCTGCGGAGTTAGTGGCCAGTTTGAGGAGTCTACTGTGAGACGATGCACCAGTTGACCTCGCCCCCCGCTGAGGCCATGATTCCAGGGTGAATCGAATCGTTTTTTTACTTCCTATCCTCTTCGTTCCCTTTCTCCACGCGGCTGATTGGCCAAACTGGCGGGGCCCGGATCACAACGGCATTTCCCAAGAAACGGCTTGGCAGGTCGATTGGCCGGATGACGATCCCAAGATCGTTTGGAAGGCAGAGGTGGGAATTGGTTTTTCAAGTTTCGCAGTCGCCGACGGTCGGGTGTTTACGACCGGCAATGAAAACGACAAGGACACGGTCTGGTGTTTCCAGGCAGACACGGGCGAAGAGATCTGGAAGTTTTCCTACGAGGAACCGCTGGATCCCAAGTATTACGAGGGTGGAACTTCTGCGACTCCGACGGTCGACGGCGATACGGTCTATCAGTTGAGTCGCCGGGGAAAGCTCTTCGCCTTTGAGGCTGCCACAGGAGCTGTGAGATGGGAAAAAAACGTTCAGGAAGAGACTCAGTCAGCCCTGCCGGAGTGGGGTTTCGCGGGTTCACCGCTAGTTGTTGGCGATCTCTTGGTGTTGAATGTGGGTGGGTCGGGCTTGGTGTTGAACAAAACTACGGGCGAACAAATCTGGTTTTCCGACACGGATAAGGCTGGCTACTCAACACCAGTGACCTTCCAAGTCGATGACGGGCCCACCATCGCAATTTTTAGCAGCGGAAGGGACTTTGTCGCGCGTGAACTGGAGAGTGGCGAAGAGGTTGGACGTCACAAGTGGCTGACGAAATACGGAGTGAATGCTTCTGATCCGATCATCGAATTACCCCACGTCTTCATCTCTTCGGACTATGGAAAAGGGTGTGCGCTGCTGGATGTGAGTGGCGAAGAACCTGTCGAGGTTTACAAAAACAAAGAACTTCAAACGCAGATGAATCCCGCCGTTTTGATCGATGGGTATCTGTATGGATGCAGTGGGAATGAGGGGGATAAAAACCTCCCCCTCAAGTGCCTGGAAATGGCGACGGGGGAAACCCAATGGGCGTTTCCCGGAATTGGCGCAGGGTCCGTGATCGGAGCCAATGATCATCTCATCGTTCTCAGCGCTCGAGGAGAACTGATATTTGCGCCGGTTTCGGCTGAGGAATTCGAGCCGGTTTTCCAGATGCAAATCCTGGGCGGGAAATGTTGGACCGTTCCCGTGTTATCGCACGGACGGCTGTATGCCCGCAATGCCGAAGGCGATGTGGTCTGCGTGGATCTGCGGGGAGAGGGTTAGCTTTAGCGGGCCGAAGGGGACCGGTCGATTGCAGGAATCCGCCTCGAAGGAAACAGCGCTCCACCGCCATGAAGCCGGGTGGTGGCGATCGTAGTCGTTGATATTTTGCTGGTTGGTGAACGGGCTAACCACCGGGACGAGCCAGGTGGCGTGCTCTCGTGCGTTGCTTTCCTTTACCACTCAACGAGCTAGTTCTTCCGGCTCGACTGGTGCTTCGGCCCTGAGGATGAGGTAGAGGGCATCGGAAGGAAGTTCGAGTTTGACCCCGCCCTCGATCGGTTGGAGATCGACCTCTCGTTGGCGGTAACCGGAGGCGTTTAAAGCGATGGCCTTGGTCAACGACGGGTTTTGGATGGTGAGTTGAGCATCGAGATTTCCGATTCGCCAGGGCGGGGTGCCGGTATGGACGATCTGTTCTCCATCGATTTCGGTGGCCTGCTCGCCTCGACCGAAGGGGACTTTGGCATCGGTGGTCTTCCAACCGGTGAGGCGTGCGACGGTCCCCATTTGCACCAGGACGCGACGTGATTCCGTCAAGGGTTTCCGATCCAAGGCGACCACCTGAATGGTAGCGTAATCCGTGTTGGAAGTGATGGAGACGGCGGAGAGCTCGTAGGCTCCCCCACCCTCGCGCAGAAATCCGGTGATGCCCTGGGATGCGGGAGCATCGATCTGACAGAGCCCTTTCCGATAATCCCAGAGATGCTGGCTGGTATTGCTGCGAATGGTTCCCTCAGCGGGATCCAAATAGTCAGAGACGGAGCCGCCGGTTGAATTGTCACTGCTTCCGCCGAGGCGGGAGGTCACGGGACCCACCAAGAATGCGGCACGATTGATTTGTCCGTCAAAGGTCGGCTCCCAACCTGGTTCTAGCTCGGGTTGTTCGCGAGCATCTCCATAGATCTCGCCATCGTCAATATTGGGAGGACGCCGTAGCCAGAGATCACGGGTTGGTCGGATGTCGTAGGCGATCGGCACGCCAGTTTCGAGTAATCCCAGCCGATGCTGCACCGCGCTGGCCGGAAACATTCCCATGAGCATGGGCGTGCTGGCGCTCCATTTCGTCAAGGCGTGGGAGTCTCCCACCTTCCAAAACAGCCGTCGCGGATCAAGGTGCCAGGTGGCTTCATTGCAGCTAAACCAGAAGACGGCGTCCAGACCATTGAGCGTCTGGTAGGCGCTGACAAGGAAAGGGCCTTCGCTTTGATACCGGTTCGGATGCTTCCAACTGGTTTCCGTCACCATGAACGGCCGGCCGCGCTCCTGCCGATAATTGGTCGAGAGTTCCAGTGGTTTGAAGAGGACCGATTCATTGACCAGAAAATGGCCCGGGTCGATTCGGTAACCATCGTTCTCTCCGAGGTGCTGATAGTCGCTCCCGACGTATTCGTTCTCCGCATCAAAATCGAGCGCGCCATAACTGTAACGCTCCAGGGCTTTGAGCTGGGCATCGTTCGCGGTTCTCCAGTTCGAGGCATTCAAGAGCTGTTGGCAGCCTAGCTCTTCGCGAAGAAATCGCCCCATTTCGTGGTAAAACTCGCGTTGAAAGTGAGCGAGGAATTCCACCTGATCCTTGATGCGACGGCTCATTCCTCCGGTCCAGGGTCGGGTCAGAAAGTAAATATCGAAGATCCCCGCACATTTGCCCTCAACGTCGTCCTGCTTATGAGACTGGGCGCTGCTCCCCCATTTCGCAAAGGCTCCCGCCAAGGTTTCGTATTTTGCTTCGAGCCACTTGGCAAAATGTTGGCCGAGAAGCTTCTTGTGGGCATCGCTCATCCGCGACTGCGTCCAGAAGAACAGGCTGTCTTCATTATGAATCTGAAGGAAGGCGACCGTGGGGTCATCCTTGATCGCGATCCCGGTATGAGGATTCACGGTGGTATAGAGCTGCCGCGTCCAGGAACGATAGGCATCCTGCATCCGAGGCTCGACAAAAAGAACGCCCCACGGTTGTTCTCCCGTGTAATCCGGTAACTCCCAACTTTTGGGGACCTTGTGGTGCCC
>CAYGQD010000098.1:14749-23392 GCA_964351855.1 uncultured Verrucomicrobiales bacterium | reverse complement strand
AAATCGACCTGACCGATCCAGACATTCTGAAACTCACGCTCAAGGAACGGATGGAAGATCATCGGAATGATCCAGCCTGCATGTCCTGCCACGCGAAGATCGATCCGTGGGGAATCGCCTTTGAAAATTTCGACGCGATCGGTTCCTGGCGCGACCGAATTGGGAAAGAGCCGGTCGATGCTTCCGCTCTTCTTTTTAACAACCAGCAGCTCAACGGCATCGACGGCCTAAAACGGTATTTGCTCGAACACCGGCAGGATCAGTTTGCTCGCGCCTTCGTCTACAAACTCAGTTCGTATGCTCTTGGTCGCCCGATGAGTTTTGCCGATCGGGCAGACCTTGAACAAATCACCGGCGATTTTCGCCAGCAGGATGACAAGCTAGCCACCCTGATCACCTTGCTCATTACCAGTGACCTTTTCCTCTCCAAGTAGCATGACCACGAAACTATCCTCACTCGATCGAAGAAAATTCATTCGGGGAATGGGAGGCTTCGCCCTCGCCCTACCCGCATTCGAAACGTTCTCAGGAACAGCCAATGCGGCCGCCCCCAAAGACATGAAGCGCTTCGCCGCGTTTTATATGCCGGACGGAGTTCCAATGCCTCGCAAGGACGATCCTGCCTACCAGGATTGGAGCTGGTTTCCCCACGGTAAAGGAAAGGATTTCACGTTCACCAAATGCCTCGATCCTCTTGAGCCTCTGCGCGAAGATCTGACCGTACTTGGCGGGTTATCGAATCCTGCCACGAGGAATGTGCACGGCCATTCCAATGCCGATCAGTTTCTCACCGGTGCGCCGACCGGTCCCTCCGGGGATTACCAGAACAGCATCTCGCTCGATCAAGTCTTTGCGGCACAAGCTGGAGAACAGACCCGATTTTCTTCGCTGGTGCTCTCGACTGACGGCGGAACCGGATCGCCTCGGGGCGCCCAAACCCTGTCCTTTAACCAGAATGGTCGCCCGATTCCGGCTGAACACCGGCCCAAACGCGTTTTCGACATGCTCTTCGTCAAGAGCGACCAAGACGCCGCGAGACACCTCGCCGTAAGTCAGTCCGCTCTCGACGATTTGATGGCGGACGCTCGCTCTCTCCAACGGACCCTGTCAAAACACGATCAGGAGACGCTGGAGGACTACCTGCAATCGGTTCGCGATACGGAAATCAAGGTCGAGAAGGCCAAGCAATGGATCGACATCCCATTCCCTTCGGTAGATGCCGATCACCTGACACTCGACGTGACGCCGGAAGATCCGCAGAACTACCTTCGAACCATGTTCGAGCTCATCTTCCTCGCGTTCCAAACCGACTCCACTCGCTCGGTAACCTACCAACTCGGCCGAGAAAATGGTGTCGGAGCCAGCGACTACCTCGCTCGAGCCGTTGGTTTCAACCTCACCCACCAGCTCACCCACAAAACCAAAGAGCCGGACGGCTGGAAGAACTTCGGCACCTATTGTCGCTTCCTCAGTCAGGAGTATGACTGCTTCCTCAGCAAGCTCAAAACGACGACCGAGCCAGCCGGCGAAGGCAACATGCTCGACAACACCGCTCTTCTCTTCGGATCGGCCTCCAGCGCGTTTCACCTTTCCCGCAACTACCCGCTCATCCTCGCCGGCGGCAAGAACATGGGCTTCAAACACGGGCAATATCTGAAATTCGGAACCGGTAATGAGGATAACCAGGCAGATGCCGGGATCAGCACCGATGTTGGTTGGCGTAACGAAGCCGACTATGAAGAACTTCCTACCTCCAACCTCTATCTTAGCATGCTACACAAACTCGGTGTCGAGACCGAGAGCTTTGGTGGTAGCACGGGAACGTTGGCGGGAATTTGAAGACACCCAAAAAACGGATGCGAACTACTGAGGTGGCCCCTGCCCCAACCACCGACGATCACTACGGAATCCCAAAACTGTCAAACTTAAATAATCAACTTGAAACGACGTTTAAGCCATGTGAAGTAATTAAGGATGGAACCGGAAAGTTCTTGGATAGATTTTTTGGGGGGAGTTGCCGTTGGAATCTCACTGATGCTGCTTACCTGGTTAGGGAGAATTGTGAAGGAACGTTTTGAACGAAAGGAGCGGTCTCTGCATCGGATTTTTGAAGCAATCGAGAAGTGGTGGGACGAGTTCTATGAAAAAAGCGAGAAGGAAATTGCTCTAACGGGATTAGCGAACCAAGAAGAGAAAATCGGTGAACTGATTCGTGACTTAGGAATGGAAGACCATTGGTTCAAATTTTCAGCTCTTCAACGCATTACCATCCTTGGTCTCAAACCTCAATACGCTGCTTCGAGAGATATCTTTGAAGAGAAAACCGGCCTTCCGTTTGATGGAATACACCTTGATTTGCTTTGGATGAAGATAAGCGCAGCAGCCTATAAGGGCCGGTCGATACCAACAGAGTCCGGTAGGGCGCGCAGTCTGATTGGTCACTTGAAGGTACTCTGTGATTACAAAAGGGGAGCTTAACGGCAAGGCCAGACCTTAGGGTTCTGCTGGCAGCGATGTTACTCGAAGTGAGCATCATCGTGCAGCTCAGGCAAAAATGGCAATAACCAAAATGGAGCGAAACCCTGTCACGACTCAACTTCTAAGGAAGCGCTTCTGGATGAACTGCAAACCGAAGAAGTAAACCAGAACACTCAGATCGATTCCGCCGGCAGTCGGAATGATCATCCTCACCGGTGCCAAAATCGGACCCATGATGGTCTCCAATGTCGTGCCGACCGGGCCGCTCCGAAGAGGCGGAATCCAGGAGACAATGCAATAGGCCAACAAGACGAAAATGAAGACCGTAATCGCTTTATCCGCGAATTGTTTCCAGCCCGGACGGTGATCGTTCTCTGAATTCATGGGTCCGACCATCCGCGCGCTCCACCTGCTTTGCAAATTCTCCCGACGCTGCCAGATTCAACGCGGTTTCGCTACGGGGACGTATCAAGTGGGCCGACCACGCTATTCTGCGTAGAATGGCCTTCGGTCTTGAGATGACGCTGATCATCCCAACATTTATCCCGAATCATCGACTCCACGCTCAGATAAACGCACTTCTCCTTTCACGACCCGCCCATCCTCTAAATAGCCCCACGGAACGACAAACATTTCGTAGTGTTCGGAACCGTATACGGCAAAAAGACTCGGTGTTAGCTGCGGCCCTGCGAAGGAACCGCTTAGTAAGGCCATGATAGATGGAGTATATTCTTCGCCTACGTAGACAATCCTTAATTCATCGTCATTCTTGAAATGCTTCCGCACGAGAGAGCTTTTCGCAATTTGCCGCTTCAAGCCCTGCATCCGATCCCATTCTTCGAATTGGTAAAGTCCGATGCAAAGAACCAAAAGAATGCTGATCCCTGCCAGGGTATCAAGAACCGAAACGATGGTTTCCGTTTTCTCGTTCATGTCAGAATTGGCGTCACAACCCCTATCCTCGCATTTGATATCGGTAAGTGCGACTCTATTCCGTTTCCACGTTAGGTACAAGGCCAGAAAGCGATCGCACAGAGTTCAGCACGGTCCTCGCCGCGACGGCGCTCTACCATGAAATCACTCCTGCCATTGATCCGTCCTCGCCCTACAGAAACGTATCCAAGTACAAACGTTCCACCTTATCCCGCGCCCAATTGGTCTTCCGCAGGAACTTCAAACTCGATTTCACCGACGGATCGCTCTTGAAACAGTTGATGTTGATTTCAGACGCGAGTTTTTCCCAGCCGTAGTGCTCGTAGAGTTGGGTCACCATCTGCTCCAAGGTAATCCCGTGGAGAGGGTCATTCGGATTGATCGGCTTCTTGTCTGTCATTCGTTCCCGAGATCCATGCCACATCCCATTGGGATTATCAATCGGCCGGTCACGGTGTAAGGTGATCAAAGAATTGCACCCAAGAAAACCAGCGAGAACCCGAGAAGACTGCCACCCCACCAATCAGAGCTGGCAACGCACGCGAGCGAACCCGTCAACGCCTTCGCAATGATACTTTTCAAGTTGCGTTCCTCTGCCGAAGCCACGCAAATTTGGATTCGCTTTCCGAGCAGCACACCCGAATTTGAAGCCTGGTGTTGCAGTCCAAATCGCAACCGTTAATCCCACCCACATCGATGCCCTTTTTCCCTCCCAAGTTTTTCAATTTCGCCTTGGCCGCAGCGTTTGCTGCTTTTGCCATTCTCTCGTCTCACGCTCAGGAACTCAAGCCCACCGAAGATGCTGCGGCGATTGAAAACGCTCGTACTCTTTATGCGGGTATTGAGGAATCCACGTTAACGCTTACCAAGAAGGAACTGGTTTCAGAAGATGAGATGCTGCAAATGCTGGTTGAACGGGGATCAGACGAAAGTGGTTCCGTCCGCAGAATCGTTCTCGATGTTGTGACGGGCGATCACGGAGGTTTCGATGCCAGGATCTTTTACTACGAGAATTCGAACATGCCGGGCTTCGTCTTGTGGAAGGAAAGCCACTGGCGATTCGATCCGAACAACCCGGATCAGACGATCGATTTTTACAAGGAGTATCGATTCTACTACTCCAAAGACGGCCAACTGTTGCGGCAATTGGTCAAAGAGTATCAAGGGTCCAGCGAGGCAGAACTGAAGAAAAACGCGACAGCGGCGCAAAACCGCCCGCTCGAAACCAAGGGAACGGAACCCTTCGAATTCTGGAAAAACATCGCCAACCTCAACATCACCACCGACCAGTTTCTCGGCCGCCGCGTGGAAGATATTTTGGGAGTGTTTGACGAGATGGTTCGGTAGTTCCGCAGGGAATTACTCCAAACCTGCTGCCTGTAATTCCCAAAGCACTCGCCCACTCAGCGGAACGTCTGGATGAAGCCTCATGACCCGCTTGGTATCCTTGCCAGGTTCGGGAGTTCTGGAAGGGGTTTGAGCCAGTTTTTGGGTCACTGCAACGAACCACCAAGCCTTGGTCCTGGAAGGTGGTGAAAAATGATAGTGACCGCTTCTCCGGAACTTACTACAATGATCTCGCAAAACACCCCTGCGATTTCAGCATGTCAAAACCCTCGAGTTCATCCAGCCAGAAGTATCCCGGAATCCGTATCACTTGCAACGGTAACACTCTGGTCGCAAAATATGTCGAATCCAGAATCACAGAAGGAGGAGTGTTTTACCCGATCACTCCTTCGACCGAAGGGGGCGAACTCTACCAGCAGTCTTTCGCACAGGGTGAATTGGATGTGTGGGGGAATCAGAAGATCGCGATTGAAACGGAGGGGGAACACGCAGCGCAAGGCGGGGCAACCGCTCTGGCGGTGACAGGTAGAAGGGTGGTGAATTTCACCTCAGGACAGGGACTGGCCTATGCGATGGAACAGTATTATCATGCTCCGGGCAAATGCTCGACGATGGTTCTGGAAGTCGGGGCTCGGGCGCTGACGAAACACGCTCTCAATGTGCATTGCGGGCACGATGACATCTACGCAGCTCTCGATACCGGTTGGACGATCCTTTTTGCGAAGGATGCGCAGCAGGCGGCCGATCAGGCCATCATTCTACGGAAAGTGAACGAGTTGTCTCTCAACCCCGGAATGAACGTGCAGGACGGAATGCTGACGACGCACTCAGAGCGGGCTTGGTTAATGCCGGAATCCGAATTTCTCCGGGAGTTTCTCGGGGATCCCCGGGAAAAGATCAAATGCCCGACAGAGGCACAACAAGAACTCTTCGGTCCGGTCCGGCGTCGAGTCCCCGCGATGATGGATCTGAAAAATCCGCTTCTCCTCGGACCAGTTCAGAATCAGGAGCATCACATGAACGGAGTGGTGGCCCGTCGCAACAACTGGAACGAACCAATTCTCCAGTTTCTACAAGATACCTATGCGGAGTTCGGTGAACTGACCGGGCGTTACTACGCGCTCATTGACCAGTATCATTGTGAGGATGCGGAGACCGTTTTTGTCTCGCTAGGGTGTGCTGCGGAAAATATTGAGGAAGCCTGCGACTATCTCCGGGAGCATCGCAGTGCCAAGGTGGGATCGATTCATGTGAACGTGATTCGCCCGTTTCCAGAAGCAGCGATTGTCGAGGCGCTGCGAGGGAAGAAGAACGTAATCATCGTCGAGCGAACCGATGAGGGCATGGCGGGTGACAATCCGTTGGGGCGCGACATTCGGGTAGCCCTCACCAAAGCGGCCGAGGCGCACCGGGAAGGTGTCGGATCGATCGGTGCCATTTCTCCGGAAGAAATGCCCCGCATTTTCAACGGAGCCTACGGGATCGGATCACGGGATTTTCGCCCGGAGCATATCCTCGGGGCCTACGAGTTCGCGACCGGTGCGATGGCGCGAAAGGATGGCAAAAAAGCTGCCGATGGTGTGAACTATTTCACACTGGGAGTGGACCATCCGTATGCCGTGATTTCTCGCGACACCCCGTCGCTTCTGCCTCAAGGAGCAATTGCCGCGCGTTTCCACTCGATCGGTGGATGGGGAATGATCACGACGGGAAAAAACCTCGGAGAGATCGTCGGCGAGTTTGGCTACATGCTGGAGAAGGAGACTGGAGAAGCGTCCCTTTTCGTGAACGCGAATCCCAAATACGGTTCTGAAAAAAAGGGAGCTCCGACGAACTACTATCTCGTTGCTGCTCCGAAACCAGTCAGGGTCAATTGTGAGCTCAATCACGTCGATATCGTGCTTTGCTGTGATCCGAAAGCCTTCACCCACACGAACCCACTGGCTGGTCTCAAGCCCGGCGGAGCCCTCGTGTGGGAGTCTTCAGAGACACCCGAAACCGCATGGACCCGCATTCCGCGGAAATACCGCGAATTTGTGAAGGATAATCACATCAAGGTTTTCATTTTGCCCGGATTTGAAATCGCCCGAGGAGCCACGGACCGTCCTGATCTGCAACTTCGCATGCAGGGAAACTCCTTTCTCGGAGGCTTCTTCAAGGTCTCTCCGTTTTTCGAAGTATTCGGAATCGATGAGTCCAAATTCGACGAGGTTGTGCGGGCGCAGTATGAGCGCAAGTTCGGTCGTTTCGGGGAGGCAGTCGTCGAGTCGAACATGAACGTGATGAAGGCCGGATACACTTTGGTTCAGGAGATTCGCTACGGTGAGATCGAAGATGACGACCGTTCCAATATGCGGCTGCATCCCTTTATGCCGCAGGGTGATTGCACGATTCTCCCAACGGCAGGCGTTCCGATGGATGAGAATCTGGATACTCCGAAAATTCCGAAGGGGCAGCACTTCAAGCATCCGGTCCAGAAGATTGCCAAGTTCGACAGTGAGTTTCGTAATGGTCTCGGTTACCACCAACCAGCCGGTGCCCTCGCCTCGATCGGAGTGATGGCGGCAGGGACCGGGGCGACAGCTTCCAAATATGTGGCGCGACGGGAGACTCCTCTCTACATCCCTGAAAACTGCACCCAATGCATGGAGTGCATCACCGCTTGTCCGGATACGGCCCTTCCCAACACGGCTCAGGAAGTTGGCACGGTGCTGAAGACAGCCATTCACAACTATGTAAGCAATGAAAAGCAGCGGAAACTGTTGATCCAACAGATCCCCGGAATTGAAGAACGTGCCCGTGAAAAGATGAACGCTGCAATCGAGGCGAAAGAGCAGGTTCCCTTCAAGGATATTGTCAGGGCGGAGGTCACGTCGCTCAATGGTGGCATTACGAAGAAGTCCAAAAAGGAGCTGAACGGTATTCTCGATCTGGTCCCGATCGCCTACACGAAAACGCCAGCCATCTTCAAATCCGTCGAGAAGAAAAATCCGGGGAACGGAGGGGTCTTTTCGATCTTTGTCAGTGATCTCTGCAAAGGCTGCGGCGAGTGCGTCGAGCAGTGTGGGGATCACGGAGCCCTCGTCATGGTTCCAGATACCGAGGAACTGAATTACAAGCTCACCAGTGCTCAAATTTTTTCGCGTCTTCTTCCCGATACCCCGCAAAAGTATCTCGGACTCTATGACAATGAAGCACCCGAGGATTCCCGTCCGGCAGCGTTGCGAAATCACCTCATGGTCCGACGAAACTACGAAGCGCTCGTTTCCGGAGATGGAGCCTGTGCCGGTTGCGGAGAAAAATCGATTCTTCGCGCCATCGCATCCGTCACCGAGGCCTACATGCGCCCGATGTATCACCGGAAAGCGGACCGGCTTCTCGCTTTCGCGGACCAACTGGAATCCGAAGGGGCCGCAAAGCTGGAGGACCTGAAAACACGCGACGGGGAGGAGTATGACCTCTTCAAAATAGCAGTGGCGCATATCCTGATGGGGCTTGGTGGGGAAAACGACGCCGACACGAACAAGCGGATCTCCGACAATGGGCCGATTTCGGACGAAGACATCATTTCCGCGATCGTCTCCGTGTTGCGGGTCGACGCCTTCAACCACAAGCATCTCCAATCCACCGACGGACGCCTTGGCAACGGCATGAGCACCATGTTCATGGGTGCCTCGACTGGCTGCAACACAGTTTACGGATCGACTCCTCCTTCCAATCCCCATCCCTACCCGTGGATGAATTCCCTGTTTCAGGATGGCCCCACGATTTCGTGGCTGCTCGGCGAAAGTCACATGCTTCGTCACGCCCGCAGGAGCGTGGCACCGGAGCGACTCGCGAAAGCTCTTCTCGGAGCCAAAAGCGCCGCCGATTCCGGTTCAGGAG
>CAYGQD010000098.1:0-14739 GCA_964351855.1 uncultured Verrucomicrobiales bacterium | reverse complement strand
GGTTACTGGACCCTGACCCACCTGACCGAGGTGGAAATGACCGATCAGGAGATTCGCGAACTCCCCAAAGTCTGGCTCGTCGGCGGAGACGGCGCGCTTGGTGACATCGGGTTCCAAAATCTCAGCAAAGTCATTCTGCAGAACCGCCCTAATGTGAAAGGGATCATGCTCGACACCCAGGTCTACTCAAACACTGGCGGACAGAACTCCGACAGCTCGAACATGATGGGTGGCTATGACATGAACCAGTTCGGCAAGGCCTCTCAGGGAAAGCTGAACGAGAAGAAAAACGTCGCCGAGATCCTGACAAGTGGACACGGTAGCCCCTACATCGCCCAGGTCTCAATGGCTAATTCGGCCAAGCTATACCAAACATTGATCGAGGGCTTGGAGTATCGCGGCACAGCGTTTTTCCAGAGCTATACCAGCTGCCAGCCCGAGCACGGAGTCGCCGATGACATGTCGGCACACCAGGCGAGGCTCGCCCGGGATTCTCGCGGCATGCCGGAGTTTGTCTTCAATCCGCAGGGCGGAGAAATGTCACAGGAGTGTTTTGAGCTGAAGGGAAATCCGAACCTTGACCGGGACTGGTATCAGGCCACCCGTCCCGACAAGTCGAAATACAGCTACACCGTGGCGCACTGGGCGACGACGGAGGCCCGATTCCGAAAACACCTCAAACCCATTTCCGAAGAGCAGGCTGCCGAATTCATCCCCCTAGATAACATCCTTCCATTAATCACCCAGGACGATGTCGTCAACCGTCGAGTCTTCGACGAGGCCCATCGCAGTTACATCCCGGACTTCGGCGTTTACATCGAAGCGGAAATCGGTGGGACGATGAAGGATCTTCTGATCTCACGCCAGACGGTCCTCTTCTGCGTCGAACGACGAAAAGCCTGGCGCATGCTGCAGTCCAAAGCCGGACAGCGGAACAAAGATTACCAAGCACAAAAGGCACTCCTCGCGAAGGTAGATGCTGGAGAGATCAGCGCGGAGGATCTGCGTTCAAAGATCGGTGAATTGTATGCGGCAGAGTTGGGAGCGGCCGGGTAATTCAGCCTTTTTCGCTTTCGATCGCTGGAGCCTGATTCGCTTGGAGCCGCTCTAAAGCGCCCAAAAGGAATATCCTTGGGTAGAGCTTTTCGAAATACCAGAGCTTGGCAAAGTAAAAGCCGATTGGTGAGGGCGTGAAGTCGTTTCCATCCCGGGTCGTGGCCCGGAGATAGCCCAACGCCTTTGCGATCACGCGATCACAGCCAATTTCCCGAGGCAATCCCGCGGCAATCGCTTCCAAAGCGAGTGAAGTCTCTTCCACGGACGAGAGACACTCTCGATCACCTCCCCAGCCTCCATCCTCATTTTGATTCGCCAAAAGCCAAGCCATTGCGGGCCCCGCCAGCTTCTTGGCGTTCGGTTGCCAGGTTTCAATTTCTCGAAGCGCCAGCAACACCATGGCCGTCCCGTAGGTCTTGTTCACTTCTTCTTTGGCATGCTGGTTCCCGAACCAGAGGGGGATCCAAGCCCCATCCGCTTCCTGCCGTTTGCAGAGAAAGCTCAAGGCACGATCCGCACTGCGGTCCAGCTTCGCTCGATCCTGGGATTCCAGGTCTTCCTTCCACCGGTTCCAAGCCCGCAGAGTATGAGCCGTCAGATCCGGACTGGAGCGGTCAAAGGGTTGGGTCCCCCAGCCAAGGCAAAACGTTGGAATGCCGCCATCGCGATTCTGCAATCCTATGAGCCATTTCACCCCTGCCAAGGCCGCTTCTCGCACCGTTTCATTCTCCGAATCCGCGAGCGTCCCGAGGGCGAGAAGCGCACCGGGCGTATCATCCGCATCCGGAACTCCACCCGGCAGATCCGTCCACGCCCATCCGCCCGGATCAGCGCCGGTGTAGGGGTGAACTTCGCGAAATTGCTGCCCGAGAAGCCAGTCCACGATTTGGGTCCGTGAAGCAGCATCGAAATCAGCATCTTCCCCTCGGATCATCAAGGCTTTCGTCGCCAAGGTCGTGGTCCAGGTCGCCAGATTCGTATCAATCGGCCAACTCCCATCGGGGCGGAGCGATTCCACGAGAAACCGGACCCCGTTCGCCACCACGGGATGATCCTTTTGTCCGGAGCTAGCCAAGGCCATGACCACGAAACTGGTCAGAGGAGCTGCTTCCAAAAACCCACCGCTACCAGGCTGAATCTTCGTGAGTAGTTCGGAAGCTTTTGGCCACGCCCATTTCCGCAGATTGGAAGCCGGAGGCAAGGGAGGAGCATTGGCATAGCGGGCGTAACCAATCGCGATCAAAGCGGGAAGCGCGTAACTGACCACGGGGAACCTCAGCGCCGAAAACCATTGCTGGGGAAACGCGGCCAGTTCGAACGGAAGCGCCAAGACGCGACTCCAGGCCCTTTTGCCTTCGCCCAAGCGCCCACAAATCGCGCAGGTCATAAGAATGGGCACGGCAAAGGTGCGATCCTTCCCATAGCGCTCGGTCACTTTGCGGACCAACACCTTGGGTTCAGTTCCTCCTCCGGTGGAATCTTGAATCCACCGTTGCGCATTCTGGATGGCATCGCGGCTTTCCGGAAAAATCAAGCTGAGCGCAGACCAAGCCAGGAGGGTCGTGGAAATATTGGAAAAGCTAATCGTGGTATCTCCCCATCCACCATCCTCATTCTGATGGGCCAACAACCAATCCCGGCCCGATACGACCAACTCCCGGTACTTCTCCGGATCAACGGTCTGGAGGGCGACTATCGCCGTGGCGGTCGAAAGCGGACTGGAAGAGAGTTCCCCTTCCCAATGACCGTCGGGATTCCTCTCCGCGAGGAGTCCGGAGCGTACATTGGCAATCATTTGGTCGATTTTTAGATCCATGCTAGGAGTCTTTCGGACGTTGAGCGTCCAGGCGAGATGGTCGAGGTTCCAGTCAAAAATCCCATGCGTTAGAGGAATTTGTGAAGACACAAACGACGAAAACAAAGGGGAGTTTTGGCCGAATCCTCGATGTTCGGAGCCGGGCGGGCAACATCCGACAGACTCCAGGGCGCTTAAAGTGCCAAATGTCCCAAGGCTAGCAACCCGTAATACGTGTATTCGACATCCAGGGTATCGTCCGCCCAGGTTCCATAAAACCCACCTTCGTTGGTCCAAAGCGAATCTACGTAGTCGAGCGTCTTTTCTTTGATGTTCTCGAACGGCATTTGCAGACCGTCCAGAGCATGCAAAATCACGGCGGTGGACAGCAAATCCGGCATCGGGGCATTGGGAATGGCCATGAATCCGCCGCTTTGTGGATGAAAACAGCGCATCAGGGCATTTCCAGTTTCCTCCGGGATGGGATGACGCAGATTTCGGCACAAAGTGACCGCTGCTGCCGTTGCCGGGCCGGATCCGATTGGGATCATGGTGTCATTCGCCCAGGCTCCTTCCTGCGTTTTGAGGTTGTCTAACGTGACCCTCAGTTTTTCGATCTCAGGCAGCGACTTCCGATGATCCGCATAGGCTCCATAGGCCAACAGGCAACCATAGCAGGAACCATGTTGAGCGGTGGGCGATTGCTCGTAGCCGCCTTCTTTCGTCCGAAAAGCCTCGATGCGGAGCAAGATCTGATCAATCAGCCCAGGCTTCGGTTTGATCGAATCGAGCGAGGACCAGATTCGCGCCAGACAACACAGGTGCACGAAGTCGAGTCCTTCCCCGTCCCCAAATCCCAGGAGATAGATCGCGATTTGCTCGGTTGGAACGTCACACCGCAAAGCGGTCAGGGCATCCACGGCAAAGGAGGTATAGTAGAGGTCGCTTTGGCCATCTCGATCTCGAAACCCGCCGTCCGGCATCTGACAACCACGAACAAATCGCTCAATCAATTCGCTGGCTTCGCCGAGGACGGCGGGAGCCAAACGAGCGACTTGGAGCATTTCGAGGCGGAGCGACATGCTGTGAGCCTAGCCAGTCACCATCGTTTCGCAAATCACGAGGATCAGTTGATAAACCCCGCTTCTCGCCCTTTAATCGCCAACATGGACCAACCCGCCCTCGATCATCTTACCAGCCTCATTGCTCAGACGGATAAGGATTCGCCCGATTGGACTCCTGTTCTCGCAGAGATCCTCAAGGTCATGAATTGCGTCACGGGAACCCTCCACGGCCTTGACGAAGAGACCCAACATCTTTCGCTCCTCGCCGCCGAGGGCATTCCACCGGTTCTAATGCCGAAAGTGCAATTGATTCCCATTGGCAAGGGCATTGCCGGAGCAGCCGCCGAACGCCGAGAAGCGGTTCAACTTTGTAACCTACAGACGGACACTTCCGGAACGGCTCGTCCCGATGCCAAGAAAACCCAAGTCGCCGGATCCCTCGCGATTCCGATTCTCGATGGTGAAACGCTGCGCGGAACGGTGGGGGTTGGGATGACAGAACCTCACGACTTTAGCGACGAGGAAACGCAGACACTCTGGCAAATTGCTCGTCTTCTCGTTCCTGCACTCTCCTAACCGCCATTCCATTTTCTGAAGCCCATGAAAACCTCCCTTTTTCTTCTCTCCTTCGCCCTTTCCGCGTCACTAATGGCGGCAGAGCGTCCCAATATTCTCTTCATCATGGTCGATGATCTCGGCTACGGGGATCTGTCCAGCTTCGGCGCGACGGACCTTCAGTCACCTCACATCGACACCCTCATGAACGAGGGTATGCGCTTCGACCAGTTTTATGCGAATTGCCCCGTCTGCTCCCCTACCCGCGCCTCGTTCGTGACCGGAATGTATCCGGATAAGGCAGGCGTGCCCGGCGTGATTCGCACCCCGCTGGAAGGTCGACCGACCAGTTGGGGGAAGCTCCGCGAAGATGTGCCACTTCTTCCTGCGGTCCTCAAAGCGGCGGACTATCACACGGCCTTGGTCGGGAAATGGCATCTGGGGCTCGAGGCTCCCGACCGTCCTCACGATCGTGGCTTCGACCATTTTCATGGCTGGCTCGGGGACATGATGGACGATTATTATGAGCACAAGCGTCACGACATCGAATACATGCGCTTGAATGATGATCTGATCCACCCGGAAGGGCACGCGACAGACCTCTTCAGTCAATGGGCAATCGACTACGTCACCAATCGGGAGAAGGCCGCACCGGAGCAGCCTTGGTTCCTTTTCCTGGCTTATAACGCGCCTCACACGCCGATTCAGCCCCCGCAAGATTGGTTCGAGAAGGTGAAAGCGCGAGAGGCAGGCATCACCGATCAACGAGCGAAACTGGTCGCCTTGATCGAGCACATGGATCATGGCATTGGCCAAGTGGTTTCCGCGTTAGAAGAACAGGGGCTGCGCGAAGAAACGCTGATTGTATTCACCTCAGACAACGGAGGACAAAGCAACGTCGGTGGCCGCAATGCTCCACTGAGAGGCGGCAAACAAGAAATGTGGGAGGGAGGAATCCGGGTCTCCACTTGCGCAGTTTGGCCCGGAAAAATCGCGGCTGGAGAACGCTCGGATTTCCCAGGCCTGACGATGGATTTCTTCCCTACCCTGGCGGAAATCGGCGGAGCGGAGTTTGACCATCCGATTGATGGCGTCAGCTTCGCGCCCCTCTTACTCGGCCAGGACTTCGCCGCCGACCCAAATCGCCCGTTGTTTTGGGTTCGTCTCGAAGGAAACGCCAAGTATGGCGGACTTCCCTACCATGCGGTACGGATTGGCGATTGGAAGCTGCTCCGCAATACTCCGTTTGAGCCCTACCAAATGTTCAACTTGGCCAATGACCCTGCCGAAGCGAACCCGATTCCTCGGGAGAAAGCTCCCCAGAAGCATGGCGAATTGTTCAACGAACTGATGAAACACATCAATCTCGCCGGCAAGGTTCCTTGGCAGCGAGAAAGTGAGTCATTCTGAAGGTCCCGGTTCGCTTCGAGCTAAATCGTCGCGGATTCTTCCGCGTGACGCTCGATTGAGACCGATTCCATCGGGGCAAATCGATTCGCCTTAAAACCCAGTTCATCACCACCGATGTGGGATGCATCGATGTCGTTGTGCAGTTCCTCAAGCAGCAAGGTGAGGACGGCGGCCCCGCCATCGAGATTTGGCCTGCCCGGTCGAGCCGCGCGAATCGTATAGACCTCGCCTTTTTCAGGAAGCTGGTTGTAGGTATCGAAAACCCACGGCTCCCATTTATCGTTGATACAGACAACTTTTTCTCCCTTGTTCATGAAGCCTACCATACACACAAACTCGGTTTGGGAAGCACTTTTAGAAGTCTGATGAAAGCGCTCCGCAGTTCAACCTAGAGAAAAGCCGGGGCTGGCTTTCCCTCACCGGGAATCGGAATGAAATCCGTGGGAACACCGGGAAAATTCTCTTCCACAAAGCGATTCCATTGATTGCGGGTCTTTTCGCTAACCAGCGAGCTCATCTCTTCCATGCAGTGAATGCAGACGAGGTGAGAGTCGAGCAACCCGGTCCCGACACAACCGGCAACCAGAGCAAACTCCGGCGGGTCGAGCGTCTGGCGGGTATGGTCGCAAAGCGCACATTCCTGAGTCCCTGAAACCTCTTCGCGCATCCGCTCATTCTGAAATTCCATGAGCCGTTGCTGAGATTCCTCACTGCTCTCCTCCATCATCTTTTCCAGACAATGGTAGCACAATGCATACTCAAAAATGACCTCGCCACTTTTGATCACCTTGGAAATTCGATAGCCTTCTTTGAACTCCGCGAGGGATTCGCCACAGCGCGTACAGCATCGAAAAGGACGTTCTTCGTATTCCGAATACAGTTCCTCTGGGATGGGGGGAAGGTCGCTTTGACTGTCGTCGTTCATGCACAGAAATCAGGATATTAGAATACACATCTCCGGCTTAACCAAAAGCGAGAATTGCGGGATTCAATCCCTGCTAGAATCCTTCCTTGAGGATGCTGTTCCTTCACCAGAGATCACGATTTCTTGGATTTCGAGTTGGGAAGCCGGGCCTTCCGTTTCAAGTCTTAGCCACGCCTCTCCAGGTTCCAGGTTCATCTCGCCAATCCCAGTTGATTGCCATTCTAAGGTCGGCCTAAGCGTCTCCCGAAACGCTTCCCTACCGAAACTCAACTCGACCGTGGTCGCCTTACCTGCCAAGCGATAGCGCAGCGAAACGGCAGCCCTTCTCTTGGCCGAAATCAGCAAGGGCCACCGGGCCGAAAAATCGGGGTGATCCCATTGATCCAAACAGTCGATCTCCCCTGGGTAGTCCCAGCCCTCAGGAAACAGCGCTGCCTCAGCCGGTAGACGAACGGACTCTTCGTCCAAAACCGTCGGTAAAATGGGATATCCGAAGACTTGAGATTTGTGAAACCAATGAACTTGATCGCTCTTCAATCCCGCCAAGACAAAGGTGTAGGCATCCTCTACATTGTAGTTTTGATGGGGATCTGCCAAGAGGTCGTAAATTTCCCATTCCTCATCACGGGATTCTCGCCGCCACGGCGGATCTTTGACAATGACCCAGCGCGTGGTGCGAAACGCCTTACGCGCCTGATCCAAATTTCGGCCCGGAATCCAGACCGAGCCGAGGTTGCGATTCGGCCACCGTCGATCCGCTCCAAACATAAGCAGTGGTGCCAGATTCATCCCATCGATTTGTCGATCGGTCGGCGGTGACGCACCCACCATTCCCAATATCGTTACGAAAATGTCTGTGTGATGGGAGATTTCATTGACGATCTGACCTTGCGGAATCACTCCCGACCATTGCCAAAGACAAGGCACGCGCAATCCCCCCTCATGCAAACTGCCCTTGGTTCCATACAATCGGGCATTATAACGCCCCGGAACCGCTTCCGGACCACAGTCCGACAAAACCAGGACAATCGTCTTCTCAGAAATTCCCAGGGTCTCCAATTCCGCCAGGATTCTACCAACCGTCTCGTCGAAGGTAGTGATTCCAGCGTAGGTCCGAGCCAGTTCTTCACTCAGCCCCGCCTCCAAATACTCCTCGATCAGCGGCGCTGGAATCTGATCTCCTTGGGTCAAAGACGGAGAGGCCAGGAACGCGCAAAACGGCCCCTGCGCCGCTTCTCGAAGAAACGATGCCGCATCCTCAATTTCGCCCACCTTCTGGAATCCTTGGCTGCCGGGATCATGGGGACGATTCACCCCATTTTTCCAAATCCCGAAAAATCCGGTCTGGTAGCCCACGTCTCGGAGAATCTCCACGAAGGTGATTTCGTGTTCATGGAGAACATTCGCACCCCAGGCATCTGCCGTGACCCCCGTGTGCAAGCAATGCCGTCCGGTCAGGATGGTTGCGCGAGACGGAGCCGAAGCAGGACTGACATAAAACCGTTCCAACCGAGCCCCTGCTTTCGCCAGATTGTCCAGATGCGGCGTTTTTACGATTGGATTCCCATTAATCGCCAAATCCCCCCACCCCATCGCGTCCGCTAGAATCACCACGACATTCGGCCGGTCCAAAGGATCGCGCATGGGCGCCGCCTCGACACAACAACCGGAAACGAAAAAAATGGAGAGAAGGCGGACCACAGATAGCCATGCTCCAAGGGATTCCAACCGCTTGCAAGCCTTGATCCAGGGCAAGTTCGAAAACCGGACCCTACGTTCAACGATCATTTCGTCTAAGCTTGAGACTGTTCTCTGAATACCCCTGACGTAAGGCTGCGCAGCAACCAATAGATTTCCGAGACCGGGATGTAGTCTTCAAACAATCTCATTTTGGGACCGCGAATACCTCCGCTGTAGTGAATTCCGCGCAAACGGCGTTCAAATCAAGGGCAAGGCTTCCGGTTGGTTCTGGACTTCATTGCGCCACCAGTTAGCATTTCAGGGTGATGAAACCCCTGATCTTAGCCGCGATGTTTGCGGGCAGCGCTTTAGCCGCTGAAACGCCAAAAACAGCACCGATCGATTTTTTGCAAAGCGCTCGCGTTTTCTCTCAGTTCGAGTGTGAGTTTGACCCCAAACGCTCCGTCAGCACCCAACGAGAAGACGTCTTCCAGTGGATCGCTCCCGGCCTCGTCCGCATTTCCGGCCAGGGCTGGGGTTACCTCCAAACACCTGAAGAATACCGCGACTATCACCTCGTCCTCGAATACCGCTGGGGCGAACACACCTGGGGTCGCAGGGCGGATCGTGCGCGTGACGCCGGAGTGTTTATCCATGCTCACGATCGGTTCGGAAACTGGCCAAAGGGCGTTGAAGCACAATTGATCGAAGGAGGGAGCGGAAACCTGAACGTCCTTGACCAAAGCGCGACCAAGCACTTCTGCTCCTATCGCGATCCGGATTGGGCAGATGTGAAAGGCTTTCGGGGGCCGAACGATGGCGAAGACCTGTTCGGTCATTGGAACCGGCTCGAAGTGATTGCTCGCGGCGCTAGTGTGGAGGTTCGCCTCAATGGGAAAGTCGTCAATTCGGTCGTAAATCTGCCGTTCGAAAAGGGAGCGATCGCCATTCAATCGGAAGAAGCCGAATGGTTCATGCGACGGTGGGAACTTCATCCGTTGGGAACATTCGAAGAGGATTGGGAACCTCCTCTGCAATCCTCCAACACCGGCAGCGGGGCTGATTTGGTGGCCCGAGAACACGCCCTCTCTCCGGAAGACTCTCTGGCAGCGATCGAAATTGATGGGACCTCCTTTGACCTGGAACTCGTCGCTGCGGAACCTCTCGTCTGCGATCCCGTCGATGTAGTCTGGGGGGAGGACGGAGCCATGTATGTCGCCGAGATGCGTGATTATCCTCTTCCGCCAGAACACGGACCGCCCCTGTCCCGTATCCGGGTTCTGCGCGATACGGATGCTGACGGATTTCCGGATACCGCGAAAACTTGGGCTGACCAAATGGATCACGTCCAGGGGCTCTTGCCGCTGGATGGTGGCATCCTAGCAACAACGCGCCGTCAAATCGTCCATCTTCGGGACACGAACGGCGATGACGTCGCCGATGAACAAGAAGTATGGTTCGAAAGCAACGATCCCCGACACAACCAGCTCCAAGTCTCCAGCCCACGGATGGGTCCGGACGGTTGGGTCTACTTTAACAACGGGCTCGACGCGAAAGAGATCTATCCCGGCGAATCCGAAGAGCCTGGCGTCAACGTGGCTCGACGAAACTTCCGGATTCACCCGGAAACTCGACAGATCGAGGCAGTCAGCGGGTATGGCCAGTTTGGGGCTACGATCGATCCCCGAGGCCGTCGCTTCTCCAGCAGCAATCGGAATCCGATCATGTTTGCGATCATGCCCTTGGCCTACGTCGAGCGCAATCCCTACGCCGGATTAAGCGTGGGGCACGTCGATATCGCACCTTCCGGCGGCGACTCCAAGGTTTTCCCGCTGAGGTTAAGCCACACGACGGCGGCTGCTCACCTGGGAACCCACACCTCTTCTTGTGGTATCAGTTGGTGGAATGACGAGATCTTCGTCTGCGAGCCAACCGGCCAGTTGATCACCCGAAATCGAATCGAACCGGATGGAGCCAGCCTCAAAGCGATCCGTGTTCGCAGCCAACCTCAAACCGAATTTCTGCGCAGCCGCGACGAATGGTTTCGACCGGTCAATCTTCGGGTCGGGCCTGATGGGGCGCTTTACATTTGCGACATGGTTCGCCGCTTCATCGACCATGCCCGTTTCTTTCCCGAGGCCTTTTCCGAAACCCACTACATGCGCGCAGGCTTCGACCAGGGACGGATCTGGAGAGTCGTTGCCAAACATCCCTCGATTCCCCTGCAACTTCCGGATTCTCCAACTCTCAGTTCCGAGGTTCCCGCAGAATTGGAAATCGCTATCCCCTTGGCGACAGAGCGCCTCTCTTCCCAACCAGAATTGCTCTCCCGTTTCCTGGAACTCAGCGAACATGAAAATGCTCGGGTCCGCTATCTCGCACTCCTCGCAATCGGAGATTCTGAAGGACCAGAAGTCACCGACGCGCTCAAACGTGCCGCGATAAAGGGCTTCTCCGATCCCTGGATGCGGCGAGCAATTCTTTCGGGTGCCAAACTTCGAGCAGGCGAAATCTTCGAAGCCGTGCTCCGCGCTCCGAATTTCCCCGACCTCGCCTCCCCGGGCAAACTCGCCTTCGTCCGAGAAGTTGCCTCCGCCATCGGCAAACGGGCAGATCCGGCTGAAGCAGAACGCGCAACCGCAGTGGTTCGGGAAGTTTCGGGCGACGCCGATTGGTTGCGGCTAGCAGCCTTTGAAGGCTTGGGGCGCTCCGCAAATTTGAGCCCGGCAGAACTTCTCGCTGAAGCGAGCCTTGCGCTGGATCCTGCCCTTCGCCTCACGGATCGTCTTGCTGCGGTTCCCCTGATCCGCTTCTTGCCAAAGGAGCAGGCCGTCTCCGCGTGGTCTGAATTGCTAGATCCCGCTCAACCACCGTCTCTCCGCCAGGCTGCATTTGAGATCGCGCCTCGTCTCGATCGCAAACTCGTCAACAGCACGCTCTTCGAGCGCTGGAAGGATCTGGATCCCAATTCAAAGGCTGCCGCCCTCTCCATCCTGGCCAAATCGCCTCTCCCCCTGCTCGAGCGAATGAAAACGGGTGAGATCCAACCGGCGCTGCTCGATCCCATGAGTCGATGGGTGTATTTACGATCCTCAAACTCGGAAATCCGAACGCTCGCGGAGGAACTTTTCGCCCATCCTTCCTCCGATCGGGCGGAAGTGCTCGAGAGCTATCTCGCTGCTGAATCCATCACTCCGGAACCCTCCCGGGGCCACCAACTCTTCCTTACGCATTGCTCGGTCTGTCACGTCTTCTTGGGTGAAGGGGTCGAGATCGGGCCGGATATCTCTGACGTCCGCAATAAACCGTGGCAGGCGTTGCTCTCTGACATTCTCGATCCCAATCGTGCGGTCGAAGCGCGCTGGACAGCCCATACCGTAAAGCTGAACGATGGACGGAATCTAATGGGCCTCATCTCGGCGGAAAGTGCTGACGCCATTACCCTCAAAGGACTGGGCGTCAACGAGTCGCTCTCCCGGCAAGAGATCGCCTCGCTCAGGGACCTCGGCCAATCACTCATGCCTGTCGGCTTCGAAGGAACCCTCGATCCCCAGGCGATGGCAGACCTACTGGCATTTCTACAAGGGCGATGATGTAAACGTTTCTCAACGCAAGAACCACTTCATTGAACCCACTTGTTGCTCCCGTTTTCCTTCTTACCTTGTCCTGTTTTGCGGCGGGTAACCTGGTGGGGCCGCGATTGACGACTTGGCGGCAATGGGGCCTCGCATTCGTGACGTCATCAGGATTGGCAATACCGGGTGCCCTGTTTGTGGGCTACTACACGCACTGGTTCGATGACTGGATCTGGATCTATGAATATCGATCGCGAGTAGGCTCCGAATTCCTCATTTCCCTGATCGGATTCCCAGCTGGCTTGGTGTCAGGGAAGTCTCGATGGATTCGTAGTCCACTTTTGGCGGTCGTGCTCTTTGGAAGTTTCGTCCCCTTTTCGAAACCGTTTCTATCACCCCTTGAACGGTATTACTCCCCATCGGATCGTTGGACGGACGGCGTTTGTCGCCAGACCTCGCCATCCACTTGCGGACCAGCGGCGACCGCAACCATCTTGCACCATTTAGGAATCAAAGCCACCGAAGCCGCAATCGCGAAAGAAGCGTTTACCTACACAGGGGGCACCGAGTGTTGGTATTTGGCCCGGGCCCTCCGCAAGCGAGGGCTGAAGGTCGAATTTCAACAACGTCGGGATGGCACACTTCCCAAAACGGTTCCGTCGATTGCTGGGGTCAAATTGGGTCGCATTGGCCATTTCATCACGATTTTGGAACAACACGGTGACCAGGTAGTAATCGGAGAACCACTACGGGGCCGATTGTCCCTGAACACCGCTGAAATCCAACAAAACCCCGAATTCTTCACCGGCTTTTTTATGGTGATCGCCCAATGAACCTCGCGATGAAACATCCTCTATTCTCTCTTCTGGCCTCCTTCTTCCTTGCCTCGATGGCCATGTCTGCCGATCGGCCCAACATCGTCCTGATCCTCTGCGATAATCTAGGCTATGGCGATATCGAGCCATTCTGGGCAGATACCCCCCATCGTACGCCGAATTTGAGCCAGATGGCCCGCGAGGGGATGAAGCTCACGCATTTCTATGTTTCCGCAGGAGTCTGCACGCCTTCGAGGGCCAGCATCATGACGGGCTGCTACGCCCAAAGGGTTGGCCTTGCGAAAATTGTGGAAGATCAACACGTTCTCCGTCCCGTATCCCCTTATGGCCTCCATCCGAACGAAGTCACCGTCGCGGAGGTTCTCCAAGAAGGGGGTTATGAGACGGTGATGCTAGGCAAGTGGCATTTGGGTGACCAACCTGAATTTTTACCGACTCAACAGGGATTTGATTCCTATTTTGGCATTCCCTACAGCGATGACATGACCGCCAGGGAATGGAACAGTCGAATCTGGCCCCCTTTACCCCTCCTGGAAAACGAAACCGTGGTTGAGGCTCCCGCCGATCGGGACACACTGACCAAGCGATACACGGAGCGGGCAGTTTCTTTTCTTCAGAAAGGGCACGAAAAGCCGTTCTTCCTCTTCCTCAGTCATGCCATGCCGGGCAGCACCAAAACGCCCTATGCGAGCGAGGATTTTCGCGGAGAAAGCTCCAACGGTCCGTGGGGAGATTCCGTAGAAGAGATTGACTGGTCGACCGGGGAAATTCTGCGCACCCTTCGTGAAACCGGAATGGCCCGCAATACTCTGGTCATCTGGACTTCTGACAACGGAGCCCCCAACAATCCGAATGACCTCATGCGAGGCACGAATCAGCCTCTTTTTGGTCGTGGCTATTCCACAACTGAGGGCGGAATGCGAGTGCCAACCCTCGCCTGGTGGCCCGGTCGAATTCCGGAAGGAACCGAATCTACCGAACTGGCCACAACGATGGATTTCTTTCCAACGTTCGCAAGCTTGGCCGGGGCTCAGATTCCACAGGATCGCATCATTGACGGAAAAGACATGGGCGACTTGCTCCGCGGGAAATCGGAGGCCAAATCAGCCTACAACGCTTTCTACTTCTATCAGCAGGATCAACTTCAGGCCATCCGTCGTGGGCCTTGGAAGCTTTTTTTGCCACTGGATCTGCCGGTTCGGCACGGTCGAGCCCGGACTGGGCCGACGGAGACGCTGCTTTTCAACCTCCTAGAGGACATCGGCTGCGAACGAAACGTGGCGATCGACTTCCCCACCATTGTCGCAGAACTGACAGCGCTCGCGGAACGAGCGCGAGCGGATCTGGGCGACCTCAATCAACCCGGAGCGGGCCAGCGGGAGGTGGGGGTCGTCGATCGGCCCGTTGCCTTGGAGAAGTGATTCCGCAGTTGCTTCCCCAAGAAAGCATGCTAACTGCAAAGCGTATGTTCCTGCGTCAGATTTCCTCGTTAGTTTTGGGTTTCGGCCTTCTTACCATGGTCCTCGCGTTCACAAGTTGTGAGCGTCATGTTTGGGATGGCGAGACGAGCAAATTGTTTAAGCCCCATGATAGCCACTCTGAAGAAGGCACCCACAGCTCACCGAAGAAGGATTCCGATGCGCATCACGGAGAGAAGCACTCTTCCTCGACCGGTCATTCTTCGCCAAAGCCGGAAGCTTCCGCCGAAACCGGGACGGCAGCTCGCAAGTTGTTTCCGCGATAGAATCGGGCACATTTCCCAACGCAATGCTTGAGGAGATCCAGAGGTTCGATCACCCAATGGGGATCTACAATCTGGAATATCCTGCGGAGTGGATTGTGG
>CAYGQD010000097.1:0-23800 GCA_964351855.1 uncultured Verrucomicrobiales bacterium | reverse complement strand
GAGGCCTTGTTTGATCCCGTCGAAGTTTCGACCGAGAAAGCCTACGGTGGTGTCTGGCGCTATCTGATGTATGTCGGTCGCCGCCGCTGACTTTGAAATTCCTCAGAACGGCTGATAGCCGACTTTCCATTCCTCGACGAACTCCTCCGGAAAGTCACTGAGGAACCGGGAAGGCTTCTGGATGACATTTCCGGTGTGGGAGTTCGGCCACGTCAGCGGATACGTTAGATAGAGTTCATCTTTCGCTCGAGTAATGGCGACGTAGAAAAGTCTTCGCTCTTCTTCCAAACCATCTTCTCGATCGTTCTCGCGATCTTCCTCCAGCACCCGTGAGTTTGGCAGCATGCCGTCCGCCAGCCAAATCACAAAACAGGCCCGCCATTCCAGGCCTTTCGCCTGATGAACGCTGGAAAGAGTGACCGCCTCCGTATCGCGTTCTTTGGCGGGAGCGTTGTCCGTATCCACGCCGGTCATGAGGCTGAGTTGGGCCAGGAATTCCTCGATATCCGCGAAGTCCTGACTGTATTGCCGCAATTGCTCGAGATCTTGACGGCGGGAATCGTAATTCGGGTATTTGCTCCGCAGATAGTCTTCGTAAACGCCGCCGAGGATCGATTTGATCATTTCCGCAGGTCGGGCCAACTCCCCGCCGGGAATGAGTTCATCCAGGGTGTAAGCCAGCTGTTCCCAAGCCGCTTTTCCCTTCGCCGGGACTTTGAACTCGAGCATGAACTCGGATAACAGATCGATTGTTTCACTCTTCGCCCCGGGACAAGCCAACCAGGCCCGCCACAAGTTGTCCGCTGACTTCGTCCCGATCCCCGGAAGCATCCGAACCATCCGTTTGTAGGCGACTTCGTCCTTTCGGTTGGCCGCAAACTTCATGAAGCTGGCGACGTCTTTGATGTGCGCTTGCTCGAAGAATCGAAGGCCACTGGTAATTTGAAAGGGAATCCCGCGTTTCTGCAGCTCCATCTGAACTTCCATGCTGTGAAAATGCGCTCGATAGAGGACCGCAATTTCATCAAGCTCGATCCCCTCCTCGCGGAGTTCCAAAATGCGCTGAGCGACAAATTGCGCCTGTTCGGTCGGGCGACCTAACTTGACCAAAGCGGGTCGCATCTTCCGCTCCGGTCGCGATGCTTGGAGCTCTTTCTCGAATTGGTCCGAATTCGCCCGGATTGCATGATTGGCCACGCTGAGAATCTCGGGGACGCTCCGATAGTTCGTCTCAATTTTGTAGGTCTTGGCCCCGGGATAGCGTTCGGCGAACTTCAGGATGTTGCGGAAATTCGCTCCGCGCCAGGAATAGATGGATTGGGCGTCATCTCCCACCACCATCAGGTTTTGATGTTCTTTGGCGAACGCATCAATCAAGCGGGCCTGGATTGTGTTGGTATCCTGATACTCATCCACCATCACAAACTGGAATTGCTGACGATAGCGCGCCAGGACCTCCGGCTCGGATTCCAAAAGCTGAACCGTTTTCACCAAGAGATCGTCGAAGTCCAGATTGTTGGTCTCCTTCTTTTTTGCTTCATAGGCTTTCTGGATTCGCGCAATCGCATCCCCTAATTCCGCGAAATAGGGATAGCGCCGTTCGAGAACGGTCTGCAGCTTCGTTTCCGTGTTCAAGGAGAGACTGAACATGTCTCCCAGCACTTCGGGTTTCGGAAACCGAACCGCCTTCGGATCCACGTCACTCTCCGCAATGACGCTGGCCATGAGATCTTTCTGATCTTCTCGGTCCATGATCGAGAAATTCCGCTCAAATCCCAACTTGTGGCCGTTTTGACGCAGAATTCGATTTCCGATCGAGTGGAACGTGCCGCCCCAGAGGTCACTGGTATTCAGCGGAAGCAATTCCTCCACCCGCTGCAACATTTCCCGGGCCGCTTTATTCGTGAAGGTGAGGAGCAGGATGTTTTTCGCATCGATCCCGTTGTCCAACAGGTAGGCGACTCGATAAATCAGCGTCCGCGTCTTGCCACTCCCCGCGCCGGCAATGACGAGAGCCGGTCCCGGCAAACTGGTCACCGCTGCATATTGCTGCTCGTTGAGTTCTGCCGCGTAATCGATGTTCGATCCGCCGGAACTCGGTGAACTGGTAATGGTATAATCTCGCGCCATTTGGCCTAGGAACGCCCTTCAACCGAGTCCGTGTAGTCTTTAAACAGTTTGTACTCTTTCCGAATCACTGGGAGGAGGAAGTAAATCCCGATTAGATTCGGAAAGACCATCGCAAACACCATTGCATCAGAAAGCTTCAGCACATTTCCCAACGAAGCCGCGCCCCCGACAACCGCCACGAGGCAGAAGATCACTTTGTAGGCCAAAATAACGATCTTGTTTCGCCCAAACATAAAAATCACGGCTTGTTCTCCATAATAGGACCAAGAAATCATCGTCGAAAAGGCAAAGAGGAACACTGAAATAGCGAGGATGTATTTGAACCAGCTAATCGAAGATTCAAACGCCTTGGAAGTGAGCCAAATGCCTCCATCCCAACCCTCACGCATCGTCAGTGTATTTTCTTGAACCCAACCGGTGGACTCTGATTCGTAAAGTCGAACTTCATGCCAACCTTCGATATCGCTGCTGGTCACATCCAGCAGGGTCCCACTCTCAAGTTGGCTGATCACTTCTCCGGAAGCGCTGGCGGTAGAGAATAAGGTCGCACCATCGTCGGATACATTTGCGTTGATCGACCACATTCCAGTCAAAATGATCACCAGTGCGGTCATCGTACAAACGACCACGGTGTCAATAAAGGGCTCCAGAAGGGCAACCATCCCTTCACTTGCCGGTTTGTCGGTTTTGACCGCAGAGTGGGCGATTGGGGCGGAACCAAACCCCGCTTCGTTTGAGAAGGCGGCTCGCTTCATTCCCTGAATTAACACACCGATAATCCCCCCCCCAACGGCCGTCGGTGAAAACGCTCCGTTGATAATCACCCCAATTGCAGCGGGAATTCCGCTGAAATGCTGGAGAATAATGAAGAGCGAAGCCGAGATGTACATGATGCACATGAAGGGCACCAAAAAGGCGGTGACTCGCGCGATCCAAATGATCCCGCCGATGATCACGGCTCCCGCCATGATTCCGAGGAGCAAGCCAAACTGCCAACCTTGATCGAGAATTCCAAACGTCTCCGAAAACTGAGCATGAGCCTGATTGACTTGGAACATGTTTCCCGCTCCGAAGGTCCCGCCAATGCAACAGACAGCGAAAACGAACGCCAAAATGAGTCCGAACGTTGCCATCCCCTTCCCGTAGTGTTCCTTGAATCCATCGCGCAGGTAGTACATCGCCCCCCCATGGACCCGGCCTTTCTCATCGATTTTGCGGAACTTCACCCCCAGAGTGCATTCGCAAAATTTGGTGGTCATCCCGCATAACCCGATCAGTATCATCCAAAACGTAGCTCCTGGCCCACCAACTCCTATCGCGACCGCCACGCCTGCGATGTTTCCGAGTCCTACTGTCGCTGAGATCGCTGCGGACAGAGCCTGAAAGTGGGTGATTTGACCTGGTGCGTCAGGTCTTGTGAATTTCCCACGGACCGTCTTGATCGCCAACCGAAAGCCGGTCAGGTTCACAAATTTGAAGAAAACCGTCAAAAAGACCGCTGTAAACCCGAGTAAGATGAGCACAATCGGCATCTTGTTTCCTCCTCCCACCGGGATGGAGTAAAACACAAATTCATCGGCAAAGGTCGCAATAGGTTTGATGATGTCATTAATCGTCTCATCAATGCCCTTCAGATCTGCTTCCTGAGCAACGCTGAGGGAGGGCAGAGCGAAAGCCAACAAGGCACAAGCAAGGGTGAAATAGCGAAGCGGCATCATTAGGACCAAATTAATTCGGCCATGCTAAGGACACCCTCACACCCTGACAACCAGAAAAATCCGCCAATGTCGCCGTTGGAAATCTCGATTGAGGAGGGTGTCGAGGCAGGCTAACCTCCGCCCCCATGTCGCAGACCTCTGATACCAATACCGCCATCGAAGATGATGGAGATCATCAAATCGTCGTTCGGATGCTCCGTCCCGAAGACGCGCCGGAGGTGGCCCGTGTTTCCGAAGCGGTTTACAAGGAAATCGGCGACCCGTGGAACGAAGCTCAGTTTCGGAAGTTGATCGAGATTTTTCCCGATGGGCAGATTGGGATTGAGGACAATGGCGTCATCGTGGCGTTTGCTTGCAGCCTCATCGTTGATTACGCCAAATTCGGCGACAATCACGACTACATGGAGATCACGGGGAACTTTGAATTCACCACCCATGATCCGGACGGGGATATTCTTTATGGCATCGAAGTCTCGGTTGACCCAGCGTATCAGGGACTCCGTTTTGGGCGTCGCCTTTACGACGCACGAAAGGAACTTTGCGAGAACCTAAATCTCCGCGCCATCATCGGTGGCGGACGCATGCCAAACTATGCCGAGCACGAAAAGCATCTTTCGCCTCGGGCCTACATTGACTTGGTCAATCGACGTGAAATTTACGATCCGGTTCTCTCCTTCCAACTTACGAACGGATTCCGCGTCAAAAAAATCCTCACCGACTACTTAAGCAACGACACCGAATCAAAGGCCTACGCCACCCTCCTCCAGTGGGACAATATCTACTTTGAGCGCAAGCCCAAACTGGTGGGCGTCCAGAGAAGCACGGTGCGACTCGGAATCGTCCAAGTGCAGATGCGCAGCACCAAGGATCTTGAGTCCTTCTTCGAAAATACGGAATTCTTCATTGATGCCGTGGCTGGCTACAAAGCCGACTTCGCCGTCTTTCCCGAATATATTAATGCACCGTTGATGGCTCCCTTCAATGAGGTGGGACCAGCTGCGGCGATGAGAAAGCTGGCGGATTTGACCGAAGAAATCCGCGACTATTTCACCCGCAAAGCGGTGGAATATAATATCA
This sequence comes from uncultured Verrucomicrobiales bacterium, assembly GCA_964351855.1. GTDB lineage: Bacteria > Verrucomicrobiota > Verrucomicrobiia > Verrucomicrobiales > DEV007 > JBCDHN01. The sequence continues at coordinate 18,875 of CAYGQD010000097.1, read as the reverse complement.
ATATCATTACGGGGACGATGCCGCTTTATGACAAGAACCGGCTCCTCAACGTCGCTTATCTTTGTCGCCGAGATGGCACCTGGGATAGCCAGACCAAAATTCACATCACGCCGAGCGAAGAAGAAGACTGGGGCATGGTCGGTGGGAGCAAATTGAAGGTCTTTGAAACCGACTGCGGCAAAGTGGCCATCCTGATTTGCTACGACGTCGAGTTTCCGGAATTGGGGCGAATCCTGGCCGATCAAGGCGTGCAGATCCTCTTCGTTCCCTTCTGCACCGATACTTCGAACGGCTACTACCGCGTCCGTCACTGTGCCCAAGCCCGAGCGATCGAGAACGAATGCTACGTGGCGATCTCCGGAAGCGTCGGGAACCTTCCCAAAGTGGTGAACATGGATATCCAATACGCCCAGTCTTGCGTCCTCTCGCCCTCAGACTTCGCGTTTCCCAATGGAGCCGTCGTCTCTGAAGCAACCACGAATACGGAAATGACATTGATCGTGGATGTGGACCTCGATGATCTCAAAGACCTCCATTCCCACGGGAGCGTCCGCAATCTCCAGCAACGCCGAAAAGATCTCTACACGGTCGACTGGAAAGGAAAATGAAGCGGTCCGTTCGCAAGTTCTCCCAATGGACGCCCGTGTCCTCGCTACGATGATGATTTCCGCGACTCGCGCCCTTTTCTTTACCCTGGCTCTAGCTGGTTTTTCAACGACCGCGTATGCTGAGCCGAACCAATTGACCGAAGCGGAGATTGCTGAAGGATGGGAGCTTCTCTTTGATGGTAAATCCACCGCCGGTTGGCGACTCTATCGTTCAGATTCCTTTCCGGAACAGGGTTGGGTCATCGAAAACGGCACCCTTCACAAACAGGCCGACGTCCGAGCGGGTGACATCATGAGCGAGAAGACCTACGAAAATTTCGAGTTCAGCTGGGAGTGGAAACTTCAGGATGGAGGAAACAACGGCGTGAAGTATTTCATCATCCCGGAACGAAACGCCACCGTTGGCCACGAATACCAGATGATCGATGATCGAAGCGTCAAAGATCCCGCATCCAGTACGGCGGCGTTCTACCTCATCGCGGAGCCGAATCCGGAGAAACCCCTTAAACCGATGGGCGAATGGAATCATTCCCGGATTGTGGTCGATGGAAGCCAAGTTCAACACTGGCTGAACGGGATGCTGGTGCTGGAGTATGTCTGTGGAAGTCCGGCCGTCATGGAACAGGTTCCCAAGACCAAATTCGGCAAATATCCCGGTTTTGGAGAAAAAGTGACCGGACACATCCTCCTGACGGATCACAAAGATCCTTGCTGGTATCGGAATCTGAAGATTCGCGTCATTGGTGACTGAAACGGCAGCTCCGCCTTCATCCAGAGTTCCCGCGAACTTCCGGTCACACCGCTGAAACGTATCCTAGACGAAAGCGGGTTTCTCTCCAAGATTCCTGCCCACCGTCCATGGACTGGCAAAATCCCTATCTCCTGCTTCTCATTCCTCCCCTTTTGGTCCTTCTGGCCGTGGTGGATGCAAAATCGAGCCATCCGATGTCGCCGCTTCGTCATCGGCTTTTGCTCGTGGTTCGGTCGATTCTTGTTGTTTTGGTCGTGGTTTCGCTCGCCAATCCGGCGTGGATCGTCAAAAGCCAGGAGCAGGCGGTGGTTTTCGTGTTGGATCAGTCCCAGAGCTTGGGGGAAAAAGGAAGCGCCCGCGTTTCCGAGGCTTACACCAAAATTCGAAGCAACTTGGGCTCAGGTGTTCAAGTGGGGATCGTTTCTGCGGGACGCAATGGCGAAGTCCTGGCCTACCCGGGCAAAACGCCACCCAATCTTGGCGGATTGAAAGAGGTGATGGAGCGCGATGGGGCGGCCACGAATCTATCGAAAGCCATCACGCTGGCCTCGGCCGTTTTTCCAGCGGGCACGTCGCGACACATCGTCCTGATTTCCGATGGGCAGGAAACCACCGGCAGCCTCGCCAATCAGGCGAAAGCCGCTGCCGTCACCGGGATCAAAATCCACGCGCTCCCTGTCACTGGCGAGCAGCGCCCCGACGTCCGAGTAACCCGGCTAACCACCTCGCAAAGCCGCATCAACGAAGGCGCGACGGTCGATCTCACCGCCACCATCGAAGCTTCCATCTCCGGTTCGGGGCGAGTTCGGCTGTTCGAGAATGGGCTGGAGGTCGAAGTTCGTGATCTCACCCTCGAGCCCGGTCAGCCACAGACACTGACCTTTCGCCGTTCCCCCGAAAAACGGAACATCTACAACTATCGGGCCGTCGTCGAAGGATTCGAAGAACTGGACGCGATTCCTGACAACAACGAGGCCCTTTCCATCGTCGATGTCCGTGGAAAGCCGCTCCTTCTCTATGTCGAAGGCGAATCGACCGAAGCGAAATTCCTCGTTCAAGCCATGGCGAGGGAAGGCATTCGTCTCGATGTCCGAAGCCCCAACGGAATTCCCAACAACCTACGAGAGCTCGCGGGCTATGACGCCATCATTTTCTCTGACATCGCCGCCCACGAAATTGGCGATGCACGAATGGCGGCGATTCGCGATTACGTCGACAAACTGGGAGGCGGCTTCGTCATGATCGGTGGCCCGAATTCGTTCGGCGTCGGCGGCTACTACCGAACCCCCATCGAGGAAATTCTACCGGTCAAACTGCGAGGCCCGGATCACGAAGAACAACAATCATCGGCGCTTGCTCTCGTCATGGATCGCTCCGGCTCCATGTCCGGCCAGAAGATTGAAATCTGCAAGTCCGCTGCCATCGCCACCGCAGAGCTTCTCAACGACCAAGACTTCATTGGCGTCTTTGCCTTTGATTCCAGCGTTCACACGGTCGTCCCCATGACTCGGGTCGGTTCGACCAATTCCATCGGCAACCAGATTTCGCTGCTGAGTTCCGGAGGCGGTACCAACATTTTCCCGGGAATGATGGAAGCCAAGCTGGAGCTTGGAAAAGTGAAGGCGAAGATCAAGCACATGATCGTCCTTACCGATGGTCAAACTTCCGGCGCAGGCTATCAGGCTCTGGCCGCCCAATGCCAAAGCGAAGGAATAACCATTTCCACGGTCGCTGTCGGCGCAGGGGCTCAGATTGGCTTGCTCCAGGCGATCGCGGCCGCTGGTGGTGGCAAAAGCTACGTCACCATGGATCCCACTTCGATCACGCGAATTTTCACCCAAGACACGATGATGCATACCGGTCGACTCGTCCGGGAAGAGCCGTTTCAGGCGGAACTCGTCGAGCCACATCCGATGCTGCGAAACTGGGAAGCGAGCATGCCCCCTCCCTTGCTGGGATACGTGAAGACCAATCGAAAGACCACTGCGCAAGTGCCCCTGGTAACCGAGAGCGGCGATCCCCTGCTGGCGCACTGGCGCTTCGGACTTGGCAAAGTCACCGCCTTTACCAGCGACTGCAAATCACGGTGGGGAGCTCTCTGGGTGAACGGCTGGGACGGTTACAGCAAGCTGTGGGCTCAGATTTTGCGGGAAACAGCTCGCCCCCCTCAAGGGCGCAACATGGATCTTCGTCTGGAGAACGATGGTGAAGAAACCGTCGCGATCGTTGATCTTTTGGAAGATGCAGGCACTCGGCGCAATAACGCGGCCGTCGAAGCAGATATCTTTTTCGTTCCGGCAAATGCTTTGGGAGCAAGCATGGAACCATTCGCGACCAAGCAGTTAGAACAAGAAGGGCCCGGCCTCTACTCTACCCGTTTTCGCCCCACGGAAGCGGGAGTTTATCTCGTCAGAGCCAAGACTGGAGCCCAGATGGTTTCCGCCGGACACATCCATAATCCGTCGAGCGAGGTCGCCACAGGACAAGTCGATCGCGAGCTGTTGAAACTCGCCACGGAAACCACCGGCGGAACGCTTCTGGAAACGGCAGAAGAAAGGCTTGAACTGACGGGAACAGATGTGTCCCGCTACGTCGAAATCTGGCCCTACTTAATCGGGCTGTTTCTCTCTGTCTTCCTGATCGACGTTGGAATTCGCCGGTGGGAAAATCTCTTGGGAATGTTCGAAGTGGTTCGAGGTCGATAAAGACCTTACGGATTCGAAGCGATGACTTCCGCCCGGCGCAGGATCGTCTCGCCCCCCCCGTCTTCGAGGTAGAGATAGCCACGGCGAAGCGTTTCCACGATCTTGGTGACATTCTTGGGTTTGTCGCTGCTGGTATCGACGATGCGCACGAGCCGCCGACTCTTCAGATCAATGCGAGTACCCGGATCGAATTCGAACGCTTTCACGGAATAATCACCCAGCGTATCGAGCAGAGCCTCGCGGAAAATCGCCAGTTGCTCTCCTTGGGGGCGCGTCTGCGCTTCTGCGGAGAATCGGCCGATCATATCATCCAATTGGTCGATGCGCCGAATCAGGTTTGTGGCAAAGTCTTGAATCGTTCCTGCTTCGAGACTGGCCGCACCGGCGAGCACCTGCGTGCGATCTTCCAAGTCACGTGTTCGGCGTTCGAGCTCGGCCCGTTCCGCGTCCTTTTGCTTGAGTTGGCGTTCCAGGTTCGCCAATTCAGCCGATTTTTCCTCTAGGCTGGTCAGCTTCTGCTGGATGGAGCGTTCCCGCGCCTCGATGTCGCGCAATTGCTGGGTGCGCTTTTCCAATTCGGCGTTGGCGCGCTCTTTTTGACTCTCCAGGGTTTCGACCTGGCGACTGGATAAACTGACTTTTTCCAGCTTCTCGTTGGCTTCGTCGATCTGCCGTAATTTCGCGGCGAGTTCCTCTTCGGCAGCGTTGCGCTTAGAAATCACGTCGTTCAGCCGTTCAGCATGAGTATCTTCCATTTCGCGACGCTCTCCATCGGTCATTTGCACACTCGAACGCGCGTCATGAAGCTTGGCTTCCAAGTCACGAAGTTCCAGCGTCCCGGACGAAATCCGCTCGCGCAGGCGACGCTCTGAACCCTCGAGATGTTCCATCCCGACCCGCTTCTCCCGATGAGCCCCGTCGGAAGCGCTGCGGGCCTCTGCGATGTCTTCGTTGACGAGGCGAAGCGTCTCATAGGCTTCGTTGATCTTGGCATCGACACTTTTGAGATCCGTGCGCTTTTCGCGAACGAGGCGCTCATGCTGCTCTTGCTCTTTGCGCATGTCGTTCTTTGCCTTCTGCAACTCTTGCTCGCGTTCCTGGACCATTCCGCCCAGTTCTTTGAGGTGCTGTTCCAGCTCATCGAGCTTTTTGCGCTTTGATTGGAACTGCTGCTCCACATCGTCGCAGGACGAGGCAATTTTCTCCCGCTCATCGTTGAGATTCTGCATCTCCAATTCGCTCTTCTTCTTGCGCTGGTTGAGAGTCTCCACTTCCTCCTCGCGCTCGCGCAACTGCAGCCGCATGTCATCGAGACAGGCTTCAATTCGCTCGTAATCAGCCCGGAGATCCCGCAGGTTACTCTGCTCACGCTGCCGCTCGTTCTTCGCTTCCACAAGGGCGTTCCTGGCAGCCTCAGATTCATCTGCCAAGGACTCTTTCAGCTTCTTGAGCTGGGCTTTCTCCTGGTCCGCTTCGCTCCGCGCCACACTCAATTCCTCGCGACGCGCCTCAATCGCCTTCTCAATATCCAGGAGCTCATGCTCCCGATTACTGCGCTCTGCCAGGAAGTCTGCCGCTTCCTGATCGGCCTCGGCTTTCTCAGTCTGTAGAGTCAAAATGGCATTTTGCACGGCCCGTTGCTCGTCCTGCAGTTTCTGGCGCTCTTCTCTGGCGTTCGTCGCTTCCAGTCTCAATTCATCCAAGCGAGTTTCCGCTTCGGCCACCTCGTCATGGAGCTCATCGTAGCGCTCCCGGGCGATCACTGAATTGCTTTGCGCTTCGCTGGTTTCTGTCCGTGCGATATCGAGCTTATCCCGCGTCTCATCAATCGTTTCTTCGAGTTGCGCCAAGTCTCTGCGCTTGTCTTCCAACTCATCGTTCAGATCTTCGACCTGATCCCGCACCTGACGCTTCAATCCAGTGACGTCGGTGATCGCGGCTTGGATATCCGCCGTATCTTCATCCAGGTGAGCGCGCTCCCGACGAGCTTGCTTCAAGGCATCTTCAACCGATTCCAACGCCTTGGCCTGCTCCTGCGCCTTGGCCGTGAGCCGATCCAGTTTCTCCTGTTCCTTACTCTGGCCTAGCTGAGCTTCTTGAGCAGCCTGACGCGCGGACTGAGCTTTGGCCTCCGCTTCCTCAAAGGCTTTGGTGTGTTCTTTGCGCTTGGCGAGCGCTACATTGAGTTCTTTCTCAGCAGCAGCCTTGCGACTATCAAACTCACCCAAAACAACGCGCATTTCCCGCGTCTCGGCCTCGACCAGTTTCTTCTCTTTCTGCGAATCATCCAGCTGGCTCTGAATCGCCGCGACCGTGGCTTTCTCGGCATCGAGCTTGCGACGCACCTCCAGTAACTCCGCGTTGTCTCGCTCCATCGCCCCATGAGCATCATCGAGATCCAGGCGAGCGCGCTCTGCAGCTTCTACCGCGTCTTCCGACTCCCGCCGCAATCGGATAATCTTGGTCCGGAGGTTTTCGCTCTCCTCTCGCATGCCCTCGCGGGAAATTCTCAACTTGTCGGTTTCCTCACGCAGGCTAGCGGCCCGTGTCTCCGCTTCTGCCGTCTTTTCTTGGGCGACTTTCTGGCGTTCTTCCAAGCTGGGAACAGCGTCGCGCAGCTGTTTGGTCGCGTGTTTGAGCTTGAGGTGCTCTTCCTCTAACAGGACCACTTCCGAGCGGAGTTTTCCGCGACTCTCATTCGCTTTGGATCGCTCTTTGCGAGCTTGCTCGAGTTCATCCTGAAGAGAATCCAACTCGTCCCACAAATCATTGATCTGGCGCTCTGCCTTAATTCCTTCACGAGTCGTCGAGGTCAGTTGATGTTCGCGACCACGATAAAGCTGGAGCGAATTTCTTAAGCTCGCGAGTTCTTCACGAACCACACTCACCTCTTTCTCTGCGCCCCGAACTTCTCCGCGCTCTCGCTCGAGCAGAGATTTATGCTGTTCGACTTCGGACCGGAGTTGCTCATTTTCGCGAACCAAATCCGAATTGATCGTGGCCGACGATTCCATCTCAGCCCGCATTTTCGAGAATTGCTCCTCTTCGATTTTTCGTTTCGACTCGACCTCCTTGATTTCGTTGTCGATCCGCTCCAGTTCCTGGCGTCGCCGATCTAGCTCTTCATCATATTTGCGTTTCGAAGCGGCATGGGCAGAAAGCTTTTCTTCAATCGTAACCAGGTCTTTCTCCCGACGGGCAAGCTGAGCTTCGAACTCGTGCATTTGCCCGTTACGACGTTTCAGATCGTCATACTGGGTTTCCAAGGCCTGAATTTCGGCCGTGAGATCATCCTGCTTCTTGGCCGCACGACTCATCTCCGTGAGGTGCTGCTTCACCAGTTTCAGCTGAGCCGATTTCTCCGTGATGAGCGAATCCAGGGCTTCGACCTTCTTTTCGCGCTTTTCGATGGCACGCTGGGCGAAGCGGTCACGCCACGTCGTTCCACCCGCAGCATCCGATTCTTCCACCGGCTCCACGGGCATGGTCACCGCCTGTTGCTTGAGCGCGATCGCTTTCGTTCTCTGTTCTGCCAGTTCCGCCCGAGCATGATTCAACTGGTTGGTCTGGGTCCGTCCCGTTTCTTCCAGGTGATTCGTTCGTGTTGTGGTCTCTCCCCCAGATGAGACGGAGTGAGAGAGAGTCTTGGCCATCGAATTGGCATCCGTCTCGCCAAATTTGGAACGTCGCTGTGTCGGTGGTTTGAGAGGGGCAACTCTGGGTGCCAAGGGAACTTCTTCCACCAGCGATTCTAAAATTCCGAACGTGATCGTGTCTCCGGGACGCACCTTGGAATTCTTCACCTTCTCTCCATTCACCATCGTCCCGTTGTGAGAGTCTTGGTCGATCACTTCGATCTCGCCGTTTTCCAGTCGAACGAACTCGGCGTGATAACCGGAAACATAGCTATCGGGGATCACGATATCGTTGTCGGTGCGACGACCGATCCGCAACGAGGACTGATCAATGGTGTGCAGGGACGTATCACCGTCCTCGAAGCAGATTTTTAACTGCATCATCGGAAATTTTCTGGAATGGGAAGCGCCCGAAGCCCCGGGGGAGGATTTGGGATTGGAGAGGGATAAGGATTGCGCGCTCAAACCGATCTATAATTATAATATTTTCTAAAATCCGTCGCAACGTTACGAAAATTTTCGCCGTTGCGCAACCATCCAACTTCAATTCTGGAAGAAATCTCTACAATTTGCAAAGAAACTATTCAATCTGGATTCTGGTCAAGTCGCAAGCAAAATTTCGTTCACCCAACCAGGCACCGGAAACGCGTTCAAAGCGCGCCCAACCGCGTTTCAGGGCGGTATTATCGGCCCGCTAAGCGGACTGCCGCTGTCGGACCACTTCGAACAGGCATACTCCCGTGGCGACGGATACATTCAGACACTCGACGGTCCCGAACATCGGAATCTGGGTGAGGAAATCGCAGGTCTCTCGGGTTAACCGGCGCATTCCCTTCCCTTCCGCCCCCATCACAATCCCTATACGCCCTGTCAGTTCCACATCATAGAAGGCCTGGTCACCCCCATCATCGGTGCCAACAATCCAGAGACCTGCTTCTTGAAAACGCTGCATCGCGCGAACCAAATTCACGACTTGGACCACTGGAGTGACTTCAGCGGCCCCACAAGCGATTCGCCTGACGGTATCGGTGATCGATGCGGAATGGTGTTTCGGCGTTACCACCGCTAGCGCGCCGGCCGCATTCGCCGAGCGCAGACAGGCACCCAGATTGTGAGGATCGGTGATTTCATCGAGAAACAGGACCAATGCGTCGCTGTCAGCTTGGATCTGATGAGCCAATTCTTCTTCGGAAAGCCGCGGAACCGGTCGCTCGCAATTGGCATGCCGATTCTCTCTAGCTTCCCCTCCCCGACCTCGATCTCTACGGAGTGGCTTCATGATGGTTTCTTGGAGTGATCAGGCAACAATGGGTTCCTGCGGACACCATTGCCTGGAGGAAAGTTCACCGTGATTCAACAAATTCCGTAAAACAGAGTCTAAACAACCACAAGAGCTGGGAATAATCCTTTCGCTTTTTCTCGAATGGGGGCGATGATAGTATCATCCGCAATGACGCGAATGATGGCGAAGTCCTCCCAAGACTCCCCCCCTCAAGACCAAAATATGGGACCAAAATATGGCAACTCGTAGACCCAATAGAAGATTCGGCGGCCGCAGAGGCGGATCACGCCGGAGGAATAACAATAAGAGCAGCAGTTCCGAGGAGTCCAAAGAAAACTGTTTGGAACTGGAAGGCACGATTCATTCTGTGCTCCCTGGAACCATGTTCCGTGTCCAACTCCCCAATGAGCACCTCGTCTTGGCCCACATATCCGGTAAGATGCGGAAACGTTTCATCAAACTGGTGATTGGCGACAAGGTGAAGTTAGAAATGTCACCTTACGATACGGACAAGGCACGGATCGTCTATCGCCTTAACTGACCTGACTTTCAGGGGAGTTTTTTCTTCTCCTCTAACACGTTTCCGGCGTTTTGAGGCAAGTCATCCGTGTCGATCGAGTAACGGTAAGGCGCGGCCATTGTATGTTGCTAGACCGGGTTTCCTGGGAAATCCAACAGGGAGAACAGTGGGCCATCCTCGGCGCGAACGGTTCCGGAAAGACTTCGCTCCTCAATCTTCTTTCTGGCTACCTCCAACCCACGTCGGGCGAGGTGAGCGTTCTGGGAGAAATTTTCGGTGAAACCGATTGGAGCCAATTGCGCCAAGTCATCGGGGTGATCAACCACACGGTCAGCGACTGGATTCAGCCTGACGAAACTGCTCTTGAGATCGTGGTGGGAGGAATTCACGGTCAGATCAACTACTGGGGCAGAATCACGCCTTCGGATCGGGAGACGGCCCTTGCGGTGATGGGACGTTACGGTTTCGCGTATGCTGCGGATCGAACCTGGTTGCAGATGAGTCAGGGCGAGCGTCAAAGAACCCTGATCTGCCGTGCCATCACCTCTCAACTTCGAGTGTTGATTCTCGATGAGCCCTGCGCAGGCTTGGATCCGATTTCCCGAGCGGGTTTCCTCCAATTTATCGAATCGATGGCAAGCAGCGGCAAGAAAAGCCCCGCGTTGATTCTGGTGACCCATCATCTCGAAGAAATCACGCCCAGTTTCACCCACGTCATGGTCCTGAAAAAAGGTAAGGTTTTGGCGGCAGGACCGAAGCATCGAATCCTGAGGTCAGAGATCCTCAGCGAGGCCTTCGACGCCAGCGTTCGGGTTCGAAAACGCGGTTTGGGGCATGCCCTCGACCTGCTGTAGGCTTCACAAGTTCGGCAGGATCAGACTCCGCGCCACTTTACCGGCTTCCAAATCAGCATAGGCTTCGTTGATCTCACTCAGAGGGTAGGTTTTCGTCAGTAAGCGATCGAGCTCTAATTGCCCACTCAGATGGAGATCGATCAGCATGAGAAGATCGACTCGCGGACGCATCGAACCGTAGATCGTGCCTTTCAGGGTCTTTTCCGCATAAACCAAGGCGTTCACGTTGATTTTCGCGCGCGCTTCTTTCGGAGCAATTCCTACGACGACACAGGTTCCTCCCTTTCGGGTTGAATCATAGGCTTGTTCGATCGGTTGTGGGAGTCCGACCGCCTCGAACGCAAAATCCACACCGCCGGGAATGAGATCCATGATCGCTTCGACCGGATCGTCCTCGGAAGAATCAATCACCTCGGTCGCTCCAAAGTTCTTGGCATACTCCAGTTTTCCGGCCACTCGGTCAACCGCAATGATGCGCAACGCCCCCGCAATTCGAGCACTCTGAACGATATTGAGCCCAATTCCACCGCACCCGAACACCGCGACCGTATTTCCAGGCCGCACTTGAGCCGTATTGACGACCGCTCCGAACCCCGTGATCACCCCGCAGCTAATCAGCGCCCCCTTCTCCAGGGGATAATCTGAGGGAATCTTGACCACGGCCGCTTCCGGCATCGTTGAAAGCTGGGAAAAGGTCGAGACCCCGGCATAATGAAGGATCGAATCTCCATTGCGGGAGCGAAACCGCGTCTCGCCATCAGGCATCAAGCCGGTGAAGCGCATTTTCGTTCCGACATCACAGAGAGCAGGCCGGCCCCCAAGACAATACTCACAGCGACCGCAGGACATTCGCCACATCGGCAAAACATGGTCTCCTTCGGCCAATTCCGTCACTCCTTGCCCGACTGCTTCGACGATTCCAGAGCCTTCGTGACCAGGAATGATTGGCATGGGCATCGGCAAGTCACCTTTGATCACATGAAGGTCGCTGTGGCAGACCCCTGCGGCCTGAACCCGAACCTGAACTTCTCCCGGTTTTGGAGGCAAAACCTCTACCTCCTCCACACTGAGGGGCTTACCAGCCTCATGCAAAACGGCAGCGAATGCTTTCATGAAGGACACCCTCACCGCGCAACAATCGGTGTCAAACCGCTTGCTCAGACAAAACCGCGACGTATCGGTTGCACTCATGTTCACCGGAAAACTGGACAAAGTAGGAGTCATTGGACTCGGCATCATCGGCACCCGCGTTGCGGAGAACCTCCGCAAGGCCGACAAACACGTCTATGTCTGGAGCCGTAGTCCCAAGCCCCAACCCAATTTCCTCGGCAGCCCCGGAGAAGTGGCAGAAAACTCTGAAGCGGTCCAGATCTTCGTTAGTAACGGGGATGCACTTCTGGACATCGTCGAGGGTATGGAGCCTTTTCTCAATCGTCGCCATATCATCCTGAATCACTCCACGGTTGATGTGGAGTCCGTGAAGCGAGCCGCGAACATTGTCCATGGAACAGGAGCAGCCTTCCTCGACTGCCCGTTTACCGGGAGCAAGTTGGCTGCGGAAAATAATCAGCTAACCTACTACGTGGGAGGAAGTGATGCGATCCTGGAAAAAGCGCGTCCCCTACTGGAAATTACCGCAAAGGCGATCATGCACATCGGCGAAGTGGGCGATGCAACCACGTTAAAAATTGCCACGAACATGATCTCCGCTGCAACGGTTCAAGTCCTCAACGAGGCACTTGCCGTGACCGAAGCCCAAGGAATCAGTGGCGAAAAACTGATGGCCGCACTGGAGGTCAACGCCTGCTGTTCCGATTTGGTAAGAATGAAGCTGCCCTCCATTCTCCAGGGCGATTTTGAACCGCATTTTTCCCTCAAAAACATGTTTAAGGATGCACAGTTGGCTTTGGGGCTGGCGAACGAATCGAAGATTGAGATTCCCGCACTATCGACCACGGCCAGCGTCATGTTCAAAACGATCCAGAAAGGACACGGGGACGAAGACTACTCCGTGCTGGCCGTCAACTACACATCAGACGACTGAATGATTCAGCGCTGAACCGTCGCGACCCACTGAACCAGTCCATTTTCGTCCGTTTCGCTCTGCTCGATCACCACCGGCAATTCCGACCGGGCAAACACGGCCTGGTACATCGCATTTCCGGTCGAAGTTCCTCCATCTCCCGGAGTGATCTCGATCCCCTCGAAATCAGCCACCCGTTGGCGAGAAATTTCGAAGAATCCAAGTCCTCCAAAGGATCCGCCTCCCCGTAGATAGGTCCAGAGACGAGTATGTGCAGGCTTGCGAGAAGACTCCAGAGAAATGGCTTTGGGATGAGCAATGAGAACGCCAACAAGACTCCAGGCGCCCTCCGTCGAAACGACGTAGACTTCGAAAATTCCGCCCATTCGACCGAAATCCTCGACAGGCTCGGAAAGCGCCATATCCACCAACCCATCTCGATCAAAATCCGCCAGCAATCGCAGCCGTTCGGCAAACACCGAAGAATCAGTGAGGCTGCGAACAGGGAAAAGAGAAGGATCGTCTCCACCTTTCGAAATGGTGGAAAGCGCAACAACAGCGACCAACTGGATCCAACGATGCATACAACAACAAACTTCCTTTGGTTCAACCAAACAACCTCCCCCAGGACCGGTCAACGAATGAGCCCGGATCAGCGGGCTTAATCTTTGATCGCGGGATGATCAGAACCTGATCAATTTCATCCATTGAACGAAGCGAGCAACAGGAGAAGAAAACTGAAAATCGAGATCCGCCAAAACCAGAACAAGGCCTTTTTCACCGTTTCAGCACTGGAAGCCGCTCCCGCTTCGTGAAAAATGGGGCACACCAGCGGCTCGCCCTGGTAAAACTTGGTTCCACCCAGCCGAACGCCCAACGAATAGGCAATCGCGGCTTCCCCCCATCCCGTGAAAGAATTGCGATGGCGTTTGGCCTCGCGAACGATCCTGCGAAAAGACCGGAACTCGCGAAACGTCTCCGACAGCACGGCGACCATGCGCCCGGGTAACCAATTGAGAACGGCGTCCATCCTGGCAATCGGCTCCCCAAATCGGCCTTGTCGCAGGTTTTCGGAGTCGAGCAACGCATGGAGCGTATTCGTCACACGATAGAGCAGCGCACCGGCCGGGCCCAAAAGTGCGCCCCAGAAAAACGGAGCGACCACACTCTCACAAGCCCGCTCGCCAATCCGTTCAATCGCTGTCCGGCTGATCCCGGCCTCATCCAAGTCCTTGGTATCACGGGCGACCATTTTCGACAACGCCTGGCGGGCCTCTTCCAGGTTCCCATTCTTTAACCGTTCGTAAATCGCTCGAAAATGGCGCTGGGTTCCCATGATCGAAAAGGCCTGGTAGAACACAAAGACTTCCAGAAGCGATTCGAGGGTTCGGGGCAAAAACACCAGAATGGCGAAAAAGAAGATCAAGCTACCTCCGACGACAAGGCCGACAAAAAGCCATCCTCCAGCTACGGTTTTCCCCAAAACGGCCATACAAGGTCGCTTCAAAGCCTTGCTCAGAAACCGGCATAAGCTGGTTAAGTTCGGTACTCCCCGAGGCTCCCCCAATAGCAGATCCAAGAGGACCGCCGCCAGCACCTGGAAAACGTTAAGATCCCACATGGCGGTATTCCGATGAGAGAAATGCGATCGGCGATCTCATCACATCACGGTGTAAATCGTGAGAGGAGGTTCGGCTATGGTGTCTCCCGCACGCAGTCCCAGGAGCCTCGACCCAAGAAGCGAATCGGGAGTCAAAACGGTCAGATCACAGCCTTCGTGTTCACAAACAATCCCTCCCCCTCGAGGAGCGAGCAGGTAGAAGACCAATTCGCCATCCAAATCCGCTTCAATCAGAGCCCCCAACGCGATCGGATCGCATTCGCCGAAATCAGGAAGCTTGAGATTCTCGAAGAGGTGGACGGCCTCGGCAAACTCTTCAGCCTTTTCCGCTTGGCCAGCGGCAAGGTAGGAAGCTTCCAAACCACGAGTGTCGTATTTGCTTTCCGCCCGACTTCCTTCATCGGTGGCATATTCGGCGGCGGTCTGAGCAGCGGAAACCATCCGTTCAAACTGAGCGCGAATCTGCTCTCTGACCTTCGCGAGAACTACCTGTTTTTCACTCATCGCTCCTTCACACAACGAAATCCGACGTCATTTGTCGCGGTATCAATGCCGGATTGATTTCTGGTAGCTACGCGATACTCCAGGATGGGACGCTGAGCACCCCGTGGAACCGGACCGTAACTCCGGTGAATTCTCCAGCTCGCGCCTCGAATTACACGAATCGGCTCGCCGCCGGGTCCCGGATCTCCTTGGGTGGGCCCTTGAGGATTCTTACCCGGACTCTGTTTGTAAAATTCGTTCCCGAACCAATCCTGACAGTGCTCCCAAACATTTCCGGTCATGTCATACAGACCGTAGCCATTCGGGGGATAGCTCTTCACCGGAGCCAAACCCGCAAACCCATCCGTCCCCCAGTCCTCATACGGAAACTTTCCCTGCCAAATGTTGCAGGGCCAATTTTCCGGATTGCTTTCTTTCTCCCCGGGAATCGGCGCATTGCCCCACTCATATTTCTTCCCGACTAAACCACCGCGAGCCGCATATTCCCATTCCGCTTCGGTCGGGAGACGCTTTCCTGCCCACTCGGCGTACTTGGCCGCGTCTGCCCAAGTGACGCAGACCACCGGATAATTGTCTTTCCCTTCGATGCTGCTGCCAGGGCCCTCGGGATTGCGCCAGTTGGCCCCTGGCTCGAAGGCCCACCAAACCGGTTGGTTCAAAGGAACCGGACCTTCGGTTTTCCGAAAGATAATCGAACCCAACCGCATGGGACCATCACTCCGCATCTCTGGTGGCAAGACCGCTTTCTGTTCTTCCGTCATCCCTTGCTCCGCCTGGGTGACGTAGCCCGTCTCCTCGATAAACTTCCGAAACTGCGCATTGGTGACCTCGGTTTCGTCGATGAAAAACCCGTCGAGTTCCACTTCGTGCACCGGTTGCTCATTCTCCATACCGGAAAATGATCCCATCAAAAAAGTGCCTCCTGGAATCCAAACCATCCCCTCGATCTTCTCGGTTTTGAGATCAGCCGATTCAGGGATTTCCGGTTGCGAACGTTCCTGAGAGCATGCCACAAAGAGCCCTCCCAGAATCAGGAGTGTCCAAAGGTTTTTCATGGGGTTATGTTAGAAAGGATTTGGGATCGGGGAAGCTGAAGTTTTGAGTTTTGCATCTTCCCCGGCGTGCTCTATCATTGCTTTATAACGCTATGAAATCGACACTTCTTGCTCGCTATCGCTTGATGGTTGCACTTTGCCTGACCGGAGGCTTCATTTTAATTGGAACAAACTCGGCCCAAGAGGCATCCCCACTGGGCTTCAACGTGATGTCTCCGGAAAAAGAGGCACAAATGGGAGCCCAACAGTTCGAAAAGTATAAGGCGCAGCGCAAAACCATCCGCAGCGGGAGCGAGTATAACATGATGAAACGCGTCGCAGGACGGCTGACCCAAGTCGTAAGCGTCAAAAATGCAGATTGGGAATTTGTTCTCTTTGATGATCCTACCCCAAACGCCTTTGCCTTGCCCGGAGGGAAAGTTGGCGTGCATCGGGGGCTCTTCAAAGTCGCAGCGAACGAATCTCAACTCGCCGCCGTGATTGGACATGAGTTGGCCCATGTGACTGAGCGTCATTCCGGGAAGCGCGTCAGCAAAGCGATGGTTGGCTCTGGTATTGGTGCCGTGGCGGGAGCACTCTTGCAGCGCAAAACGGGAATTGATGGAAGAAAAGCACAAGTCATCACGCAAGGCGCAGCCACGCTTCAACTCCTGAGTTTTTCTCGGAAGCAAGAACTGGAAGCGGATAGCGTGGGAGCCGTTTATATGGCGAAGGCAGGATATGACCCCCGGCAATCGATCGAGTTGTGGAAGCGTTTCGCTGCTTATAAGGCGAAGAACAGTGGCAACAAAACGCCGGGTTTTCTTTCCACCCACCCGGTTGATACTCGTCGGATCGAGGAATTGCAGGCCATGATGCCGCAGGCGATGAACCACTACAAGCCAGGTTCCAGTCCTAGCTCCACCACCTCACCTTCCAGGACGACGTCTTCTGAAGATGAGGCCCCGGTTCGTGCGATTCGGCCGAATTTCCGTTAAGGCTTCACCGACTCCGAGGATCGATGCCGGATCATCCCGTAAAAATACGCGGCGCTGAGCACCGCCACAATTGAAGCGATCATTCCCATCTCGGCAGACAACCCAAGAATCACCACGGTACTGGTCGCTTCCAGGACGATCAAACAGAGCACGAAAACGATGAGAATCTCGCGGTCGATTTTGGAGACAAACCACGCACCAAAGGGGGCACCGATGGCCACAACCGGGACACATACCAACCAGTAGGGAAATGCCTCCAAGGCGGTGGAATGGCCGGAAAAACCAAACAAAATGGCTCCAGCGACAGAGAGTGACGCCATGATAATGACCGTGGTAGGAACGGCCAGTCGTTCGTGAAATCCATAGGCCAAGGTGAGAGCGATAAAGCCCAGCAGATCAATTCCCGAACCGATCAGGCCGGAAATATAGCCGCCTATGACCCCGACGAACAAGATATGAAGATGGTTCCCGAAGCCTTTCAACCGGGAGCTGTCACCCAAATTGGGTCGCCACCGCATCCCGTAGTGAGAAATGGTCAAAGCAACGCCAAATACAACAATCACGATGGTGAAAATTAGCCGGGGATACGGGTCCGGAGGCGTGGGGCCGTAGAAGCTCACCAACAACCCCAGAATTCCGCCGGGAAGACACCAGCGCACCGCTGCCCAAGAAACTTCAATCTTCCGGGAAAGAATGAAGAGGCTCGCCATCGTCATCCCAACGGACTGAATCATCAAGCTAAAGGTCCGCGCGACGGGCGTTGGAACTTCGAGGAGTTTCGTAAAAACAGGGAACGCGACGGCCCCTCCTCCAGCGGGTGTTGAGCCGGCCACAAAGGAACCAAAGCACATGGTCACCGCCATGGGCCAAAACTCGGAGAACCATCCGAAAAGATCCTTCCAGACCATAAACATCACCCAAACCAATAGGACAAAGAGGAGGGTGACCGGGTAAATCCACCAACTCAACGAGCGAATCGTGCCGCGTTTCGAATCAGTTAGCCCCCGCATCGATCCAGTCCCTAATCTGTTCGATTTCCACGTCGGTCAGTTGGGGGGCACCCATGGGAGGCATGCGCTTCGGATCAGATTCAGGAAGAAAAAACTGACTCACCATCAGACTGCCTTCGGCG
Source organism: uncultured Verrucomicrobiales bacterium (assembly GCA_964351855.1). GTDB lineage: Bacteria > Verrucomicrobiota > Verrucomicrobiia > Verrucomicrobiales > DEV007 > JBCDHN01. The sequence goes on along the minus strand of CAYGQD010000097.1, from coordinate 1,208 downwards.
TTACCCGGCAGGATCACTTGTCCGCTCTTTCCACCTTTCTTCAGATTTTTGAGCGAATTCAGCTTGAGACCTCCCTGAGGGATGAGTCCGCCGTGGCACTGAACGCATTTCGCTTTAAAAATCGCGGAAATGTTCCTGTCATAGGTGACTGGATCAGCGTGGCTAGCACTACAGGTAAAGGCCAACGCTAAAGCGAGGAGGAATCGTTGCATGAGGAGTTGTGATACAGGGCAGACAGGGAACCGGAGCTTAAACCATTCCAAGCTTCATCCGCCCTTCCTCGGAAATCATATCCTGATTCCACGGTGGATCCCAAACTAAATCGACATTGGCTTCGTGAATCCCTTCCAGCGACAAGATTTTATTCTTGGCGTCAGCGGCGATCGTAGGTCCCATACCGCACCCGGGCGCGGTCAGAGTCATCTTCACGTTCACAAACAGTTTATCTTCAACGTCCTGAAGTGAACAGTCGTAAACCAGTCCTAAATTGACGATATCCACAGGGATTTCGGGATCATAGACGGTCTTCAACTGGTTCCAGACGGCTGATTCCAGATCTCCATCCGGCACCGGTTCCAACTCGCTCTTTTTCTCTGCTTTGGCGTCTTTGTCGAGCCCGAGGGCATCGGCATCTTTCTCGCGAATCCGAGCCAACCCTTGTTCGGTAGCGACCGTGTAGGTCCCGCCCAAAGCTTGGGTGATCATGACACGTAAGCCGACCGGGAGCGAGATTTCATCGCCGCTCGGAATTTGGATCGCGGTTACAGACCGGGTGAGTTCGATTTCCTGATGCATGGGGAGATCGTATCAAACGCCAGAATTGGGTGAAGAGCAAGTGGTGCCCCCAGCTTTCGCGAACTACCGGCGGTTCTCGAATGCTCGATGCAGCGTTAGGGTATCCGCCGTGTCCAATCCCCCTCCAACGGGCATGCCTTGGGCCAGTTTCGTCACCGTGAGGTCCTGATTTCCCAAGAGATTGGTCAAATAGTTTGCCGTCGCTTCGCCTGAAACATCCGCGCCCAAAGCGAGTACGATTTCCCGAAAAACGCCTTCACTCACCCGCTTTTCTAGCTCCGCAATTCTCAATTCATCAGGCCCGATATTATCGAGCGGAGAAAGACGGCCACCAAGCGCGTGATAAAACCCGCGAAACACACCCGTTCGCTCGATCGGCAGAATGTCGGTCGCTTGTTCCACCACACAAAGAA
>CAYGQD010000096.1:14600-23833 GCA_964351855.1 uncultured Verrucomicrobiales bacterium | reverse complement strand
GACCACATCGCTTTGACCTGCAAGACGACGACTTGCCCGATTTCCAGATTCTCCGGAGCGGTGACATCAACCAGAAACCAAGTTTCTCCTTCGTAGCCGTAACCAATCGTCCCCGCCGTGGTAAATTGCTTCGGGGTCGGAAAAGCGACTTCCCCCACCTGAAAACCTTCGGGCGCTTCCACGCTGATCTCGGTCGGCAGTCCGCTGGCCCCCGGATTCTTCCAGTAGATGTGCCAGGTTCTATCCATGGAGAACATCACCGCGAGCGTCAGCTTCTCGCCTGGCAGAATCGACGTGACATCGGAGAGCAACTCAGCCCGGACCGGCGAAATCCCGCCGGGCGCTCCGAATTGGGCCTGGACCGAGGAAGTCGCAATCCCAAGAAACAGGGCGCAGGAGGCTAAAACCTGGAAAATCGAGCGGGGAGTCATGGCAGAAGGTGAGAGGGTTGAAAGAAACAAGCAACTGGTCGTTTTCGACTCGATGATCTCCCGACTCCTTACAAGGAGCTAGGATTCGTTGGGAAGCTCGAGACGACTCTCGTCATCCGCCGTCCCCAGCTTGCCGTCTTTCCCCATACTGACGACGGAGATGCTTCCGTCTTCGTTCGCGTTAAAGACGAGTGGGTTTTGGTAGGTATCGAGCAATTTTCCCCCGCCACTTTTCACGAGGATTTTGAGAAAAGCCGCGCTCGAAACCCCGGAATCATCGGCAATAAGGGCTGCGGCCCAAGCTTCGTTGCTGGTTTCAACCTGATCGCCCGGATTATGTTTCTGATATTCGGCAATAGCGTCTTCGATTCGCAGAATCAGTCCACTATTGCCGATTTTCTGCTGAAAGATGTAGGCTCCCACTCCGCAGAAGATAATCAGCACGGCAATGACGATGGCGGCGATGGTACATCCTTTCTTCATGACTCAGGATCAAAAGGATGGTTCCGGGGAAGGGCAAGCCAAAACTTGCAAACCTCTCCGAGCAGGCTCTTTATGAATCTTCGTTGTTTTCTCCCGTCAAACGCTCCAATTAACGCCCGAATGTTTCGCCCGCTTCGCATGCCCCAAATCGTGCTGCTTCTCGTCATCTTCGGTGCGTTCTCTTTTGTCAGTTCCGATGCAGCCCAGCCGAGGGAGTGGATGCTGAAGAACGGAGAAAAATACTTCGGTGAAGCACTGAGCTACAATTTCACCACCAAGCAGGTGGGATTGCAGAAGGCGGATGGCAAAGAGCACCTTTTCCCGGCCAACGAGCTCTCTTTCGCCGGCAAATGGCAATTGATTTGGTCCCCGGCTTTCGGGAAAGCGCTCGAAGATTACAGTCCGCCCTTCGTTCCGACCTTGACCTGGATTTTTGGATCGATCCTCGCTCTCAGTCTCCCGGTGATCATTGGCTTGTGGGGTAGCACCCATGTCTTGGGAGCATTTGCGACGGGTCCACGCCACATCATCGGGGTGGGCAAACTCCTCCTTCTTCTCGTGATTCAAGTCATTGGCTGGCTGGTCCTCTCGATCGTCCTCGATCCGGACCGGCCGATCATTCCGGACAAGAACGCGGATGTGGTGCTCTTCATCACCACGCTCACGGTGGGACTCCTCGTCACTTCGATCGTCCTTTCCATGCACTATCACGTCGGATTGATGAAGGGGATGGCGGTGACGATTCTATCGGGTGTGTTTGGAGGAATCGTCGCGACGGCGATGTTGTTAGCGGGGCTTTTCGTCGTCACCCGGATCGAAGCCCCGGTCGAGACCCTCGCAACAAAGCTTGTGTTTGAGCCGTTTGGGTGGTTCTAATTGCAGGCATGGACCAAACGATGACGGAAATCTGGGATTTCATCCTCTTTTTGTTTTTTCGGCAAGGATCGCTTCTCCTCACCATCGTTGGGCTTGGGGGACTCTACCTTTGCCACAAATACCGAGAAAAAATGCCAGGTGTCTCCCGCCGGGTCACCATCGCGAGCATCTTCCTGCTCATCCGCAGCATCTTGTTTCCGATGGCGGTGTATTTTGTTCCGGTTGCGCTCACCTTCCCCGGTGATCACATGCTTTATGGCGTCTTTTATCTGCTCCTGGAAGCGATCGCTTTCTGGCTACTGCTTTCGGTCGCGTTTCGAGACGAATAAAGATCACTCCACCGCCGGAGTCGATTGGGGAAGCTGACGCAGGAATTCCTGATCCTGATCGGAAAGTTCTGAAATGGGGTAACGATACAGTTTTCCATTCGCCACCAAATTCACATAGGTATCGGAAACTCCCCGAACCGTGGCCGTGATTGCCCGACCGTCCCGATTCGTGAAGACCCGCTCCACATCCAAGGCAGAATCGGAATTCTGCTCTGCGGTTTGCGTTTCGGCTAACGGGACATTCTCCGGCCTGACAAAACCGGAATCATCCCGCTTCGATTCATACTGGGCAATCGCTTTCTGCAACTCGAGATCAACGGGTTCCTGCCCTTTCTCAAATTCGCTCGCAAAATAGCGGGTAAATACGACAAACCCCAGCAATCCGATCAATGCGAGGGAAGCGGCAACTCCGAAGATTTCTTTCATCCGAGTATCCTGCCCCAGTTGCGTGAAGAAGCGCAACCCGGAAACACTCCAAACCCGGTCTTGAGTTTTTTGCCAACTTGTGCTCTTGTCCGACCAAGCACACTAACATTCACACCATGGAAGCCGATTCTCGGTCTCTTTGTTTTCTTGTTCATCCTCCACACGCTCCGAATCTCAGAGGTAGCCAGCTCGGCTCAATCCGAGGGAAAATTTCGTGGTTGCGTGTGTTTTTGCTATCGACTGGCCGAAACTGTTTCGGCAATTTCGACGCCATCTCCTCGAAAAGAACCATCTCGCCGAAAAGGAGGCGGCCCTCTCAGCCCCATAGACGTAGCGAAGATACCTGAAATCGTTTTCAGACTTGCATGAACGCTCCGGAAGGCCCAACCTCCGCCTAATATTGCCCACTCACTCTCCCTAACTCAATGCCGGAACTCTCCGAAAGTATCAAAAAGCAGCGCCGCGCGGAAGTCGCAAAGTGGAAAGCCTTGGTCGCCAATTACCAGAAACCCAGCGTCGGCCGGGCCACCTGGCAACTGGTCAACACCTTGGGACCTCTGTTTCTCCTTTGGGTCGCCATGTATTTCACAGTTCAGTTCTCATGGCTAGCGACCGTTCCCTTAGCGGTTTTGGCCGGAGGATTCGTCATCCGCGCCTTCATCATTTTTCACGATTGCGGGCACCGCTCGTTTCTGAAATCCGCCAAAGCCAACGACTTCTGGGGTTTCGTCTGTGGGATTTTCACGTTCACGCCCTACTACCACTGGCGTTGGGAACACTCCGTCCATCACGCGACTTCTGGAGATCTGGACCGCCGCGGAATCGGCGATATCTGGACGATGACCGTGGCAGAATATGATAACGCCACACCTTGGAAGCGTTTCACCTATCGGATGGTCCGCAATCCCATCGTGCTTTTCGTGATCGCCCCGGTGTTTGTTTTCATGATCAGAGAGCGATTTCCATCCTCGGGTGCCAGTCGCCGAGATCGGAATTCGGTCTGGTGGATGAATGTGGCAATTCTCAGCTACGTGGCGATTATGGTCGCAATCTTTGGATGGGCGAATTACCTCATCCTCCAGCTTATCGTCAGCGCGGTTGCCAGTTCTGCCGGTGTTTGGCTTTTCTATGTCCAGCATCAATTTGAGGACGCCTACTGGGAACGTGGCGACGAATGGGATTACACCACAGCAGCAATCAAGGGCAGTTCCTTCTACAAGCTACCGAAGGTTCTCCAATGGTTCTCCGGCAACATCGGATTTCACCACATTCATCACCTCAGCCCACGGATTCCGAATTACAACTTGGAGCGTTGTCACAAGTCAGACCCAATGTTCAACGAGGTCAAGCCGCTGACGCTTTTTGCCAGCTTCAAATCACTCACCTATCGGCTCTGGGATGAAGCGGAAAAGAAACTGATCACGTTCGGGGAATACAAAGCACGATGCCGCAAGGAATTGGAGCGCGGTGCGGTAAGCGGCCATAGCGACTTCGGCTAGTCATCCTTCCCAGACTTGCGAATCGGATGCGTAGGGCGTAATCAAGCCCATGCCGAAACCGATCAAAACGCCTGAACAACTTCGCAGCTATCGCTGGTTTGGCCCCGATGATTTGCGGTCGTTTGGCCATCGCTCCCGGGCCAAGCAAATGGGCTTCAGCCGGGAAGACTATGAGGGCAAGCCGGTCATCGGCATTCTCAATACCTGGAGCGATCTCCAGACCTGTCACACCCACTTTCGGGATCGTGCCCAAGAGGTGAAACGCGGCGTCTGGCAAGCCGGTGGGTTCCCGCTTGAGGTGCCCATCATGACGCTGAGCGAAACCTACATGAAGCCCACGTCGATGTATTTTCGCAACCTCGTCGCGATGGAGGTCGAGGAAACCCTGAGGTGTTACCCCCTCGATGGCGCGGTCCTCATGGGTGGCTGCGATAAGACGGTCCCCGCCTTGCTCATGGGAGCCTTCAGCGCGGATCTCCCCAGCCTCTTCCTCCCCTGTGGCCCGATGCTAAAAGGTGGCTGGAAAGGGAATACCTTGGGCAGCGGGAGCGATGTCTGGAAGTACTGGGCCGAGCGCTGTGCCGGGAACCTCTGCGAAGACGCTTGGCGCGAACTGGAAGACGGAATTGCCCGTTCGCCCGGCCATTGCATGACGATGGGCACCGCTTCAACCATGGGCGCGATGGCGGAAACGCTCGGGTTTTGTCTTCCCGGCTCCACCTCGATTCCCGCCGTTCACTCGGAACACGCGGCGATGGCGACCCGGTGTGGTCGTCGCATCGTTGAAATGGTCTGGGAAGATCTCAAACCTTCGCAAATCAACTCCCTCGAAGCGTTCGACAACGCGATTCGCGCTGACATGGCTATCGGCGGTTCCACCAATGCCATCGTTCACCTCATCGCGATGGCGGGGCGGGCCGGGCTCAAGCTGACCATCGATCGATTCGACGAGATTTCTCACGAGATGCAGGTGTTGGCCAATCTCCGCCCCAATGGCGAATTCCTGATGGAAGATTTTTACGACGCAGGCGGAATTCGAGGCCTCCTCAGCCGCATTCAGGACTCCCTCAACCTCGATTGCCTCACCATCACCGGCAAAACTCTCGGCGAAAACTTGGAAGGAGCCGAGGTCTACAACGAGGAAGTCATCCGCCCGCTGGACCGTCCCATTTCCAAGGCTGGCGCGACCTTCGTGCTTCGTGGGAACCTGGCACCCGACGGCTGTGTCATCAAACCGACCGCCGCCGAGCCGCGCCTTCTGAAACATCGGGGGCCCGCCGTCGTCTTTTCCGACTACGCCGATCTCAAATCTCGAATCGACGATCCGGAACTCGATGTAACCGAAGATTCTGTCATCGTCCTCCAAAATGCCGGGCCACGAGGCGCGGGAATGCCGGAATGGGGCATGCTGCCGATTCCCAAGAAGCTCCTCGAAGCAGGGATCCGTGACATGGTTCGGATTTCGGATGCCCGCATGAGCGGTACCAGCTACGGCACCTGCGTCCTACACGTCTCCCCGGAGAGCCACATTGGCGGCCCGCTCGCCTTCGTGAAGACCGGAGACATCATTGAACTGGACGTTGAAGCTCGCAAGATTCACCTCGACGTCACCGATGAAGAACTAGAGAGCCGCCGAGCGGCCTGGAGCCCACCGGAACAGAAGTTTCAACGAGGCTATGGAAAACTCTTCGCCGAGGAGATCACCCAAGCCCACGAAGGCTGCGATTTCCGTTTTCTTCATGGGCAGACCCCGGATGCCGAGCCAGATATCTATTAGAAACCCAAAAAGAGCCGACCCCTTTCGAGGTCGGCTCTCAACGATTTGGTTCTTGTCAGCTATACCTTAGAAAGAAACGCTGATGCTGGCACCGCCATAGACATCATTCTCTTCGCCAGCGGCCTCGAGATCATTGTAAGGGAAGTTCCCCAGAATGTAGGTCGAGAAGTCTGCGGACTCAGTCAGGTGAAAGGTAAGACCTGCTTGAACGTAAGCGTGGTCACCAGCAAGGACGCGGAAGTTGTAGTTATCCGTAGCGTGGCTGATACCCGTTCCCAGGTTCAAGTCGAGGCAATTCGCCAATGGGATGGTCTTGTCGGCATAGTATCCGAAGTAGTGACCTTCGAAGGTGATGTCGTAGACATAATCGAAGGTGAAGTCGAAGAGACCACCAATCGAGCGAGTCAGAGCAAGGTTTACTTCACCAGCGTCTCCACCACCCTCAGGGAAGTAGAACCACGTTCCACCGATCGCGGCATCGAAACCAGCAAGGGGGAAGTAGAGGTAGGAGTAAACGTCCAACTCGTCGTTGACAACGAATGGGCCTTGAGTCGGGTTGATATACCAAGTTCCGAAGTTCCAGGTAAGGGTATCGTTGATATCGTAGTTGAGATCAATCCCTGCCCATGGAGCGTGATCGCCATACCGGCCACCACGGAAGAGGTAGGAAGTGTCATAACCGGCACTGACGCTGCCGTAAAACGGAACCGCGCAGGCCGGATCTTCAACCATAGGTGCTTTAGGATCGCCACCAAAGGCCGTGCTGCCAAGAGCAAAGCCTACGATCGCGCTCGTAAGACATACGAAGGTGATTTTCATTTTGAGTAGTTTGATAGTTAGTTTTTTGGAGTGCTGTTAGACACGTGCGCTTCTATGATGCCATCCGCCAACTACTTAGCAAGAACAAAATGTTAATTTTTGTTAACATTATGCCCAGCAGAACTAACTTTTTGCGTTTTTCTTCGCGATCTCCCTACTCAAAAGAGACCCATCTACCACTGTTCCTCAACTCGACTCGGGTCATCGACCGAGGTCTCATAAAGGTAATGTTCGCAGGGAATAAAGAGGCGCTTCTCCAGATCCTCGCCTTCCAGATGCTTGATGAAGGCGTTCACCGTTCCCTCCGCCATCTTCCGGGGAAACTGCTGCGGAGTATCGACGAGCTTTTTTTCGAAAACTCCCTGCTTGCCCGCAGGCGAAGCATCAAAGGCGACAATGTGGATATTTTTTTCCCGTCCCGCCTTCGTGATCGCAGCGTGAGCACCCAACCCAGAGGGATCGTTAATCGCAAAAATTCCAACAATATCCGGATGCGCCTGCAAAATGTCATTGGTCACGGAAAAGCCATCGTTGCGATTTCCACCACCACTGAGTTCGGTTACGATCTCCAGCTTGCTCTCGTTTTTGGCCAATTGATCTTTGAAGCCTTCGACCCGAAGCACGCAGGACGAAACTTCGGGTAATCCCAAAATCGCGATCTTTCCCCGATCCCCCGTCACCTTCATCATGCTCACCGCCGCCAGCTGGCCACCTTGAAAGTTGTCGCTGCCAATGTGGTGAACGACGAGGTCTTTGGCCTCCGGATCTTCGATCTGAATGTCGAAGGTGAAAACGGGAATCCCGGCCTCATTCAGCTTTTTGACGCCCTCCCCCACCGCTCGCGAATCAACCGGATTCAAGAAGACCGCATCGTAGCCTTGAGCCGCGAAGTCTTTGAGTTGGGTGTTTTGCTTCCCGGGTTCATTGGCTCCATCCAGCGCGACCACTTCGTAACCGTATTTAGCCGCTTCTTCCGTCATCACATTGGCAATCAACTTGAAGAATGGATTGGTGAGATCCATGCAGGTTACCCCGATTTTCCCTTTCATTTCCGGACCGGAGTCGGTGCAGGAAATAAGAAGGCCGGAAAAGGCGAAAAGAACGAAGAATCGCAGCACTAGGATTTTCATGGTAGAACTCTGACCATAAACTTGGCCTTTGGCAAGGCGCTCACCAGGACGCACCCTAAATCGTCCGCTTGGCCACATTGAGAATCGCTTTCGGAATGGTTAGGGTGGTTTGGTGGGGATCACCTATCTCAAAGGTGACCATTTCCTTCCAAGCAAACGCGGTGACTTTGGGATTGCGGCAATTGGCCCACGGTAAGAACAAGGGAGGATGAGCGATCCGAAAGATCGGCCAAACGGCGAGGTGTATTCCGGCCTCTGAAAGGTGGATGACAACGCAATTGTTATAATTTGCCCAGCCGAGGCGGCAACTCTGCATCCCGAATCGTTCACCTTGGGGCGGCTCAGAGGCCTGATAGTTCGCCGCCAGTTTCCACCATCCGCCAAAAAGGGAAATCAGGAGGCAAACGAAGCTCCACATCCCAATGAAAAAGAAGGGAAAGGTCAGGAGTATGATTGGCAGGATGAAAATTTCAGGCATTGCCAGCATGGTGCACCCTGTTAGAATACGACAAAATTCTGCCGCAGCATCCGGAATCGAACCCTGCATCTGCGAGCTTGTCTTCCGCCAATCCTTGGCTAGTGGTTTGGCCAGATGATCATTCAACCCAAAATCCGCGGTTTTATCTGCACCACCGCTCATCCTGAGGGATGCGCTGCGAACGTGAAGGAGCAGATCGCCTACGTGAAGTCCCAGCCACCGCTCAAGAATCCTCCCAAAAACGTCCTCGTGATTGGCAGCTCCACCGGATATGGTCTCGCTTCACGGATCGTTCCGGCATTTGGCGGCGGAGCGAAGTCGTTCGGGGTGTTTTTCGAAAAACCGGGCACCGAGTAAAAGTCCGGCTGCGCGGGTTGGTACAATTCAGCGGCGTTTGAAGCAGCCGCGAAGGAGGCTGGCCTCTATGCGAAAAGTTTCAATGGCGACGCCTTTTCCCATGCGATGAAGGAGCAAGTCATCGCCGCGATTCGTGAGGACTTAGGCAAAATCGATATGATCGTCTACAGCCTAGCTTCCCCTCGACGGGTCGATCCTGATGACGGCGAGGTCTACAAGTCTTGCCTCAAGCCAATTGGCCAAGCCTACACCCAGAAAACGCTCAACACCGACAAGGGCGAGGTCGAACAAATCACAATCGAACCGGCAACGGACGAAGACATTGCCCACACCGTCAAGGTGATGGGCGGGGAAGACTGGGAACTGTGGCTGAAGGCGCTTTCCGAAGCCGGAGTCCTCGCTGAGGGAGCCAAAACCGTGGCTTATTCCTACATCGGCCCCGACCTTACCTACCCGATTTACACGAACGGAACCATTGGCAAGGCGAAGGAGCATGTTGAGGAATCCGCTTCCCGCCTCAACGACCAGTTTGGTGCCGGAACCGCTTACGTCTCGGTCAACAAAGCGCTCGTCACCCAAGCGAGTTCTGCGATTCCCGTTGTCCCGCTCTACATCTCCCTCCTCTACA
>CAYGQD010000096.1:0-14590 GCA_964351855.1 uncultured Verrucomicrobiales bacterium | reverse complement strand
TCCTCTACAAGGACATGAAGGAGCGCGGTCTCCACGAAGGCTGCATCGAACAAATTGCGCGCCTCTTCGGCGATCACCTCGCCAGCGGAAGCGAAATCCAGCTCGACGAAAAGGGCCGCATCCGAATCGACGACTGGGAGATGCGCGAAGACGTCCAGGCCGCCGTAGCCAAGCTCTGGAGCGAGGTTTCGACCGAAAACCTCAACGAGATTTCCGACTTTAGCGGCTACCAAACCGAGTTCCTCCGCCTCTTTGGCTTCGGGCTCGATGGCATCGACTACACCGCAGAGAGCGATCCGATTCGCGAGTTCAGCGCGGGCTAACCCAGCTCCGCCTGAATCCGGCGACAGACATCCTCCACGTTCGCGCGACTGTTGAAGGCGGAAATGCGGAAGAATCCTTCCCCGGCGGCTCCAAATCCGGCTCCCGGAGTGATGACGACGTTCACCTTTTCCAGCATCCGGTCGAACATTCCCCAGCTATCCACGCCATCGGGGCATTTCACCCAGATGTAGGGAGCGTTGACGCCTCCATAGACGTCCAAGCCCACTTCTTCACAGGCTTCCCGGAGCAGCTTGGCATTGCCCATGTAGTGCTCAATCAAACCGGCGACCTGCTTCTTCCCTTCCGGGCTGAAGACGGCGGCGGCCCCTTTTTGGACGATGTAACTCGCGCCGTTGAACTTCGTGCTCTGGCGGCGAGACCAGAGTGGATGAATCGGCTGATCCTTGCCGTCTTCCGTCTTTCCGGTCAACTCTTTCGGCACCACCGTGTAGGCGCAACGCACCCCGGTGAATCCGCCGTTTTTCGAGAAACTACGGAACTCAATCGCGCACTCACGGGCACCCTCGATCTCGTAAATGGAGCGCGGAACGTCGGGATCGGAGACGAACGCCTCGTAAGCCGCATCGTAGAAGATAATCGAGCCATGCTGCTTGGCGTATTCCACCCAATCTTGCAGCTGTTCTCTCGTGGCCGTCGCTCCCGTCGGATTGTTTGGATAACAGAGGTAGATCAGATCGACTTTTCCGCTCGGAATCGCCGGGACGAAGTTGTTTTCCGCCGTGCAAGGCATGTAAACCAGCCCTGCGTAGCTCCCTGAGGCATCGGCCTCGCCGGTGTTACCACACATCACGTTGGTATCGACGTAGACCGGATAAACCGGATCGGTGATCGCAATGGTGTTTCCCGGACCAAAGATGTCGAGAATGTTGCCGGAATCACACTTGGAACCGTCGGAGACAAAGACTTCGTCCGCGCTCACATCCAGCCCTGCATAAGCGTGCTCGGCGATTGCTTCGCGGAGGAAGGCATATCCCTGCTCCGGTCCGTATCCTTTGAACGTTTCCCGATTTCCCTGCTCATCGACGGCGTCGTGCATCGCCTGGCGACACGCCTCGGGCAGTGGCTCGGTAACGTCGCCGATTCCGCAGCGAATCAACTGCCCGGCGGCCTCCGGATTGGCATGAGTAAAGGCGTTGACGCGGCGGGCGATTTCCGGGAAGAGATACCCTGCTTTAAGCTTGAGATAATTATCGTTGATTCTGGCCATGATTTTCTGCGCCAGAGAAAGCGCCAATGGGGCACGCTGTCAAGGAATCCGGCTCCGGAAGGGCGTTTCGGACCCGAAAACCCGGCGGTTTTCGGAAGTATCCTTCCCGTCGGATTTCGCCCAAAAATTCAGGTGACGTTTTGGTCGAAAAAGACGGGCAAAAACTTGCACCCCATCGCTTCCTCGCTAGGTTTTTCCCTCACTCACCGACTATGTTTCCGGACCTCGCCAGATCCCCGATGAATCGCACGCACCTCCCGCTCTTTCGCCGCGCGTTTCGTTGTTGAGAACCCCGGATTCGCTCATTTGAACTATTCCTACCCGTATGGCTGACGATACCACGCCTGAAGTACCCAATTTCGACAATATTCTGCCGATCAATGTCGCGGACGAGATGAAAAACTCGTTCCTCGACTACTCGATGTCGGTGATCATTTCCCGGGCGTTGCCGGATGTGCGTGACGGATTGAAGCCGAGCCAGCGTCGCCTCCTTTACGCGATGTTCAACGACTTGAACTTGACGCCGAATCGCAAGTTCCTCAAATGCGCCCGTATCGTCGGTGACACCATGGGTAAATATCACCCACACGGTGACCAGGCCATTTACCCGACCTTGGTTAACATGGCGCAGCCCTGGAGCATGCGCGATCCCCTGGTTCACGGTCAGGGCAACTTCGGTTCCCCGGAAGGCGATAACGCCGCCGCCATGCGTTACACGGAGGCCAAGCTGACCCACCTCGGTGCGGCCCTCATGAACGATCTGGACAAGGACACCGTCGACATGATCCAGAACTACGACGAGACCAATTCGGAGCCCGTCGTTCTCCCCGCCGCCTTCCCGAACCTCCTCGTCAATGGCGGAACCGGCATCGCCGTCGGAATGGCCACCAATATCCCGCCACATAACCTCGGCGAAGTCATCGATGGCGTTTGCGCGGTGATTGATGATCCCAAAATCACCTCGGAAGAGCTTCAGAAAATCATCAAGGGACCGGATTTTCCCACCGGCTGTACCATCCTTGGCTCCCGTGGTATCAAGAGCTACTTCGAAACCGGTCGCGGCCAGATCAAGGTGCGCGGAACGGCGGAAATCGCCGAAAAAGGCAACCATGAGCAAATTATCATTACGGAGGTGCCGTTCTATGTGAGACGCGACAAGTTGCACGAGCGCATCGCTGAGTTGACCCGCGAAAAAGTACTCCCGGAGATCAGCGCGATCCGCGATGAGTCGGACGAAAACACCCGTCTCGTCATCGATCTGAAACGCGATTCCCAGCCGCAGGTCGTGCTCAACAACATCTACAAGCATACCAGCCTGGAGACTAGCTTCAGCGCCAATATGCTGGCGATCGACAATCGTCGTCCCAAACTGCTTTCGGTTCGCGACGCCATCAATTGCTACATCGAGCATCGCCGCGAAGTCATTCTCCGCCGCACCCGTTACTTGTTGCGGAAAGCGGAAGACCGGGCCGAAACCTTGGAAGCGCAGTTGCTCGCGCTCGGCAATATCGACGATTTCATCCGCATGATTCGCGATTCCAAGGGTCGGGAGGAAGCGGCTGCCAAGATCAAAGCCTACCATTTCGAGCCCGCTGCCGCCGAAGCTCTCGGCGTGCTGATTCGTGATCAGCCGAGCCTGAAAATCGTCTCTGGAAAATACGTCTTCACCGATAAGCAGGTCAACTCGATCCTCGATCTCCGCCTCTACCAACTCACCTCGCTGGAGATCGACAAGGTTAAGGCCACCTACGACGGCGTCCTCGAAGAGATTAAGGATTACCTCGATATTCTCGCTCGGGAAGAACGCGTGCTCACCATCATCAAGGACGAACTCATCGAAATCCGCGATAAGCACGCCACCCCGCGTCGTACCCAGTTCGCCGCCGATGAAGGCGACATGAACCTGGAGGACCTGATCGCCAATGAAGGTGCCATCGTCACCGTCTCCCATAAAGGTTATATCAAACGGACTCCGGCGGAAGAATACCGCGTCCAAAATCGCGGCGGAAAAGGCCTCAAGGGCATGGAAACCCGCGAAGCCATGGGTGAGGAGGACGAAGACGACTTCGTCGAGCAACTCTTTGCCGCCACCACTCACGACTACCTTCTCTTCTTCACGAACACCGGTCGCGTTTTCCTCGAGCGCGTCTTCTCCATCCCGGAAGGGGGGCGCACCGCCAAGGGGCGCTCGGTCAAGAACCTGCTCAACTTCCGGCCCGAGGAAAAGATCGCCTCTGTCCTCCGGATCGAGGGCGATCCCGGCGGCGACCGCTCCAAGACCTTCAGCCCGGGTTATCACGTCATCTTTGCCACCAAAACCGGCATCATTAAGAAGACTAACCTTAGCGACTTCAAAAACATTCGTAAAGACGGCATCATCGCGGTCAACATTGATGAGGGTAACGAGCTGATCGGCTGTCGCCTCACCACCGGCGAAGACGAAATCGTTCTCATCACCAATCAAGGGATGAGCCTGCGTTGTAGCGAACAAGCATTCCGCGATCAGGGGCGCGCCACTCGAGGCGTCACCGGGATTCGCCCGGGTAAAGAAGGGGATTTCGTCGTCGGAATCGCCATCGTCGATCCCGACGCCACCCTCCTCGTCGCTTCTGAAAATGGGATCGGAAAGCGGACCCCGTTCGAAGACTACCGTCTCCAGAATCGAGGCGGAAAAGGCATCATCACCATGAAAGTGACGGAGAAAACCGGCCTGGTCGTCAGCGCCGTCGCCGTTCAAGAGACCGATGAACTCATGCTCATGACCAGCACCGGCCAGAGCGTCCGCATCCGCGTCACTGAAGTTCGCCAAACCGGCCGCAACACCCAAGGCGTCAAACTCATGACCTTGGCCAAAGGCGAAACCATCCAAGACATCGCCCGAGTCGCCCCCGATCCGGACGAATTGTTGGAAGTTGAAGAAGGCGTCGAAGGAGATGCCCCCGTGGTCGCTGCTCCAGTAGAAGGCGATACTCCTGCCCCAGACGCCGATGACACACCTGAAGACGGAAGCGCCGAATAGACCGGAGGCCGACTTCGCATAGCAACGGTAAAATTTCGCCGACTGAGCCAACCAATCGTGAGATTTCGCATCTTCCGCTGCGGCTCCGCCGTCAAAAACTTCAAGCACATCGGCCTGGTCGACCTACGGAAGAGACGCCGGGATCGAGAAGGTCCTCAACGGACTCCTCATCCTCAGTTCGACGTATAGGGAGTGCATTAGCTGGACGGGCTTCAAGCCGTGAACCACTGCCGCCCCCTTACGGCAGCTTCAGCTTGATGCTCTTAAAGTGGACTTCGCTTCCGGGGTCGTGGCACTGGATGGCGATGGTGCCTTTGCCGAGTTTGCGGTCGAATTTGGTGGTCGTCTCGGGGCCGCCTTCGGGTTCGGTGAAGTCCACGGTGGTGACGCCGTTTACCTTGATGATGATGCGCTTGCCTTCGACTTTGATGTGGTATTCGAACCACTCGTTGTCTTGATGCGGAGCGACGTCCATGACGTTTTCGACGCCGTAGAGACTGCCGGTTTTCTTGGGGTCTTTGTGGGTGGCGTTGATTTGCGCTTCGTAGCCTTTATTGGGCCAGCCTTCGTCTTGAAATTCGGTGGCGAAGTAGAAGCCGGCGTTGGCTCCGGGTTTGGTCATGACGACGAGTTTGGCTTCGAAATCGGTGAAACCTGCGTTGCCGTCTTCGCCGACATAGAAGAGGTGAGCTCGCTCGCCGTGAGCGACTAAATGGCCCTCGACGATTTTGAAGGAGTCCGGGCTCTCGTTCACTTTCCAGCCGGTGAGGTCATTGCCATTGAACGCATCGATGAAGCCTTCTTCATCTTGGGCGTTAAGGCTGAGGAGTGGGACGAGTGAAAGGGCGAGGAGGGTTTTCAGCAATTTCATGGCGTCTCGATAGAGAATGATCGCGACTTTGGCAAGCGCGTTTGATTCCAGAAGGCGAGAATGAAGTCACGAACTGACGCAAAGACAGCCGTAAGAACTGTTTTCCCGTTTCTCGCTTTACTCTCGTTCACCTCTCTTTATCCTGCTTCTAATGGAGTCGACGCACCCCCCTGAGGGCCCTTCATCGACGGATCCGAAACGTCGATCTTCTCACAGACGCATCAATCGGCTCCAGGCTCTGTTGGCTCCCGCTGCGGTCTTCATAATGGTCTCAGCCGCCGTGGTAATTTTTGGCGGGGATTTGCTTGCTCTGCAGGGAGTTCTCGGTTTTCCCGGCGGCCCGTTTTTACTCTGCGCGGTGTTCGGGTTGATTGCGACGATCCCTTCTGCCCTCGCGTCTGGATTCACCGCGTTTTGGGCCGCCAAACTTCATCCGGTCGTCTTTTTCGTGATCAGCACAGTGCTTTCCCTGGGATTCAACATCGCTTTAGCGATTGGACTCTACTTCTTGGTCATGCTCATCTAGACCGCGCTCAGGGCGCGGGAAATACTTCTCTGCCAGGATAGTTTGCGGCCCTGAGATTTGTTTTGGGGAGAAGAAGGCGGATCGTCGAGCGGTATCACAGTCTAACTATCGCAGGAGAAAAATTTCGACAAGCTCTATCCTTGCCATCAGCCGATTCACCGACTGAGAATACGTCACGGATTTTTCGGTTGGGATCATGATTCCCGCGACAACATCCGTCCAACCCCAGCTGTCGGCATTTTCTCCTTCGCATCACACCATGGTCTCCGCTTCCATCCTCGAATTTTTCAGCAAGTTCTCGCAAGAGATCACCGTCTCCGCCATCATCGCGATGGTCGCAACGATCTGGTTCAGCGTCCGAGCGCAACAACGCTGGATCAAACGTAGCTTCTTCGAGCGCGTCGGGGTGAGCCTCAACTATGTGGTGGATGGGAAACTGAAGATCCGAACGCTTCAGGAGCAAGGCTGCGCGGAAGTCTTCAACAACTCGTCCGTCGTGAAACAGGTGATGAAGGCGGCCCGAAAACAGAAGGTGGAAGGTATCCTGAATCTCCCGGAGAAGGAATACTGGTATTTCCTGAATCCGGTTTTGAATGCCATTTCCGAGCAGTTTGCCACGGGTTTTGTGCGGGAGGAAGCCGGTCTGGGTGCCCAGTCGCAAACCTATCTGCTCTTCCTCACCGGCGGGAGTGGTCCGAATATGCGCCAGGGAAAAGTCCGGGCGATGCTGATCCGGGAGGAGCTTTTGCTGGAGACGGCAACCCTGAAGCCGACCTTCAGCAACAGCTTCCACGAATTGCGCTGGAAAACGCTCCAGGCGGCGCGCCAGGAATGGGTGGATTCGAAGGGCGAAACCGCGCGGATTCGGAGGATTTCCCTGGCGGTTTAGGGTACCAAACACAGAAGGAGCGGGTTGCGTTTCGGGTGAGGCTGGCGGTAAATGGCCGGTCCCAACCGATGAAGCTCCCCACTCCCTCCCTCTTCCTGTTCATCCTTCTCGCCCCTTCCCTCCTTTTGGCGCAGACGCCACTAAAACTGGGGCCGCATCGGGGCGTTTCGTTCACCCCAAAGGCCGAAGGAGTCACGGAAATTGCGGTGACGGAGCCTTCTCCACATTTTTGGTCCCAGGTGGTGACGGTCCCGGCGGGGCAGACGGTCCTGGCGTTCGATTACTTTTCGCCGAGCGGGGTGGATTCCATCTCCTTTCGGTTTCGTGAGGCCGATGGTTCGATGACGCTAGCGGGCTCCGCGCCATTGCCGTTGGCGGAGACGTGGCAACCGTTTGCGATTGAGCTGGAGGGGCTGCCGACGACAGAGACGCGCTTGCATGTCTCGCTGAAGTATCGGCCGGAAACCGGTTTTCAGCTGCGGAACTGGCGCATGCGGGAAGCGACGGAGGCGGAGCGGAGGAATCGAGCGGAACGGGAGTCGATCCTGGCGGCGCGAGAAGCCGATGCGGCGGCTTACCTGAACTATCTACGCGATTTCTATGCCGCTGAAATCGAAGAAGTGGTGGTGGAGCCGGAGGTTATTCGGATCACCGGCCGTGCTCCGAAGCCGGTTCGTTTGATCGAACTGCCGCCGCAGGTTCCGTCTCATGGGGATTCGCCGATTCCACCCCTTGGCGAGGCGCAAACGGGGACGTTTACGATGGAGGTGCCGCGTTTCGAGGCGGGGACGCAGCGGGATCGGGCTCAATCGCGTTGGCGCTTGCAGGAGAAGGGTGGAGCGATTGCGTCGCTGGCGCGTTGGCCGAGTTCTGTCGCGGAGGGAATTGCCGATGTGACGTTGCCGAAAGCGGAGGGCAAGAGCCAGAAGGGCATCGGTGGGGTCCCGGCGATCGGAAGATCGGATCACCCCATCTTCGAGCTGGGGGCGCATCACGCGACGGTGAACGTTGTGATCGACGGCCTCATGTCCCGCGAAAAACGGCCGGGGTGGAAGCCGTGGGACTTCGAAGGAACCACCTTTTACCTGAATGAAAACTTCCTAAGAGGAAAAGACAGCACGATTCGCCATCTCTGCGCTCAGGACATCGTGGTGACTTGCATTCTGCTGGTGGGGAACGGTCCGAACGCGCCGCTGAAACACCCGGAAGCGGAGCCGCGCGGCATCTATTCGATGCCGAATTTGACGACGGAAGCGGGATGCAAGCTCTATCGCGCCGCGCTGGAGTTTCTGGCAGAGCGCTATTCCCAGCCGGAGTCGCGCATCGCCAATTGGGTGCTGCACAATGAGATCGACCAACACGGCACCTGGACAAACATGGGCGATCAGCCGCTGGCCCGTTACCTGGAGATTTACGCCCGTTCCGCCCGCCTCGTCTACCACACCGCCCGACTCCACGATCCGCACGCCCGCGTCTTCGTCTCGCTGACCCATCATTGGACCAAGCGCAGCCTGGGCAAGGGCTCGTTCGTGGTTCGGGAACTGGTCGATCTGTGGACTGAGATCTGCGCGGCGGAGGGAGAATACGACTGGGGCGTGGCCTATCACCCCTATCCGCAGAACTTACGCGATCCCGACACCTGGGACGACGAAGACGTGAGCTTCGATTTCGATACGCCGTATATCACGCCGAAGAACATCGAGGTTCTGCCCGCCTACTTGGGGCCGGATCGGCCGATTCTGCTTTCCGAGCAAGGTTTCAACTCCCCTACCCTCAGTGAGGAGGATCAGAAGCGCCAGGCAGCGGGATTGATCTACATGTTCCGCAAGTTGCCCGAGTTGCCGACGATCGAGGCGTATCACCTTCATCGTTACCAGGACATGCCGGATCGCGAAGGTGGCTTGCGGCTGGGGATCATGGATGAAAATGGAAACCGCAAGCTCGGCTGGCATACTTACGTAGCGATCGGGACCGAGGCGGAAGCGAAATTTGCCGCGGCGGCGGATGAAATTCTGCCCGAGCCGATTCCGGTGCAGGAAATCACCACGCCGCAGCCGCCGAACATCGTGCTGATCGTAGCGGACGATCTGGGTTGGTCTGACACGACGCCTTATCTCGACCCGAACGAAGATTTTTACGAGACCCCGGCGATTGCGGATTTGGCCAAGCGAGGGATGACGTTTCGCAATGCCTATTCCTCCAGCCCTCTCTGTTCCCCGACGCGCGCCAGTCTTCTCACCGGTCAATATCCTGGGCGGATTCGCCTGACCACGCCAGCGGCGCACCTCCCCCAAGTGGTGCTGAATCCCGGGGTGCCGGAGGTGGCCGGACCGACGAAGCATGCGGTGGAGCCCGGAACACGAACGCGCTTCCCCAACAGTTACATCACGATCGCCGAGCGGCTCAAAGCGCGCGACTTCGCCACCGCCTTCGTCGGAAAATGGCACCTGGGTCACGCGCCGTATCTTCCCGATCAACAGGGGTTCGATCTGGTGATCGGCGGGCGCCATCATCCCGGCCCTCCCGGAGGATTCTTCGCCCCGTGGCCCATCGATACGATTCTGGAAGCTCCCGAAGGCTCGCACATTGACGATGTGATCACCGATGAGAGCATCGCCTGGCTCGATGCCCAAAAAGCGGCCGGGAAACCGTTTTTCCTCAATCTCTGGTATTACTCGGTTCACGCGCCCTTCCAGGCGAAGCCGGAGTTGATCGAGAAGTATCGCGAAAAGGCGAAAACCCTGCCAGCGGGTGCTCGACGGAGCAATCCGGTGATGGCGGCGATGATCGAAACGCTGGATGAAAACGTGGGGCGGATTTCCGAAGCGTTGGAACGTCTGGGGCTGGCGGAGAACACCCTGTTCATCTTCACTTCCGACAACGGCGGGAACGAATACAACTACACGGCGGGTCAGTTCGCGACGAACAATCATCCCCTGCGCAACGGGAAAGGAAACATCAACGAAGGGGGACAGCGAGTGCCCTTCATCGCGGTTTGGCCGGGCCAAATTGCGGCGGGCTCGGAAAACCCCGGATTGGTCAGCTCCATCGATCTCTTCCCGACGTTTTTGGATGCTGCAGATCAAGCTCCCGCTCCGGCGCAAGTCATTGACGGCATCAGCCTGCTTCCTACGCTGCAGGGAACGAGCGCCATCCCGACGGAGCGCGCCATCTTTTGCCACTTTCCCCATAGTCCAACGGCGACGGGAAGCATCGCCGCGACTTCGGTGCGACGCGGTCCCTGGAAGCTAACGCGCTTCTTCGCCGATGGTCCGGAGCAGGCGGATCGGCTGCGGTTGGTCAATCTGGATTCCGATCCCGGCGAGCAGAACGATCTCTCCGCGAGCCAACCGGAACTGGCTCAGGAACTCAACGCCTTGATCACCGTTCACCTTGAGGAAACGGCCTCGCTCGTGCCTCGACCGAATCCGAGCTACGTCCCCTCAGCCCTGGGATGGACCGGAAGCGGCGACGCCAAGCTGACCCGGATCGATGATGCCCTGCAAGTGGACGCAACGGGGAATGATCCGTGGATCAGCACGAGCGACTTTCCCAAAGGACGTGGCAAAGTGACCATCGACGTGGAAATGGATCGCGGCGGAGCCACCAGTTCTCCGACGATCTACTGGGCGACTCAATCCGCCAAAGGCTTCCACAAAGATCGCTCTCTCATTCCCATCGAAGTGAAGCCGGGTCATTACCGGATCGATCTCGATCTCGAAGGAGAAGTTCTCAGCGCGCTTCGGATCGACCCGACGCGTGAGCCCGGGACCACGATCGTTCACGCGATTCGCCTGATTCAGTGGAAGCCCCGGGAGGACGGCGAAGGAAAAGTTCAGCGGCTCTGGGACTTTTAAAGATAGCGCGCCACGAAGGCACCGTGACCGAGGGGCCCAAGTCGATAGGATTGATCCGCTTGGGTGAGAATCCACTGCACGAAGGTGTTGCTGTTGGGCCCGGGCCAGAGCCAGTAGGTCTTGCAAGCGGGGTAATTTTCCGGCGCACGCTCGAGCGTTTCCGCGATCTTAGCGGCGGGAGCACCGGTCCAGGTTCGTTCCGTCCAGCTGGGACCGTTCCCCACCCCATCGTAGGCGGGTTTCAGGTTTTGATGAAGGTGCCCCCAGGAATTGCCCGCCACATCCGGATGTTGCCAGACTTCCCAACGTTCTACCCCGGAATCGCCGCGGCGAAGCACGAACCAGTAGTGGACCGCGATGTGGCCGAGTTGACCAGGAAGCCGGGCAAGACAGAGATCAACGGTGATGTCCTCCGCCACCGGAAGGGTTTGGGGAAGTTCCATTGACGATCACCGGGGCCGGGGAACGACCTTGAGTTCCCGATCCGTTCCATTGCGAATAATGCGAACGGGCCACGCTTTCCCGGCGCGTTCTTTCCCCATGAGGCGGTGGAGATCGTCAATTCCGTGGATCGATTCGCCCGCAAAACCGACCACCAGATCGCCATCGCGCAATCCTGCATCGTCCGCCGAACTGCCGCTTTCGACCTCGACGACGAGAAGGGCGGTTTCCTTGGCCAGGCGGAAGCGCCGCTGAGCTGCCGGGAGGAGGGTCACGTTTTGACCGGCCACACCCAGATAGCAGCGCTCGATCTGGCCATTGGTGATCAATTCGGTCGCGACATAAAGAGCGGTTTTACAACCGATCGCAAAGCTGATGCCTTGCGCGGGACGAATCACCGCCGTGTTGACTCCAATGACTTCCCCTCGGCTACTGACCAGGGGACCGCCGGAATTCCCCGGATTGAGAGAGGCGTCTGTCTGGATGACGTCTTCGATGAGCCGACCGGTTTCGCTGCGTAAACTGCGGCCGAGAGCGCTGACCACTCCTGCGGTGACAGTTTGCTGGAAGCCGAGCGGGCTGCCGATCGCGATCGCCAATTGCCCAACCCGAAGCGAGGTGTCATTGGCGAACGACACGTGAGGAACGGCGACCTTCGCGCTCACTTGGAGGAGAGCCAGATCCGTGAAGGGATCATCGCCGACGAGGTAACCGGGAACTTGCTCTCCATTCTGAAGGGTGATGCGGAATTCGCGATTTCCGCCAGCCACATGGCTATTCGTGACCAAAAACCCATCCGGCGTCATAAAAAACCCGGAGCCGTGAGCGTGGCCATTCGCAGTCGAGACGTGAACGACGGCGGGCCCGGCGGTTTCCACGGCACGGATCACAGCCGAAGAGTAAGCATCATGCGCTTCTCGGTCATCCGGAGCGGGTTGGGTCGAAGGCTGGGGAAGTTCGGCGTCTTTCGAGGAGCCCGAACCAAAGAGTATGGATTGGGTAAAAAATTTCATGAGGTGAGGAGTTGATAAACCATTGGACCAGAGGAAGAAGGCCACCTTACAGAATCGCCACTTGTCGGCGGCTTTGTTTAGACGGAACTGGCAACTCGTTTTTTCGCCTCCAGGCAAGTTGTCACAAATTCTTGGTAGCCGTTGTGTGACAATTTCGTAATAGTCCGCTGCCCCTGCACTTTAGAACTATCGTTATGCCTTCGAATTACTGGATCGGTTTCGACCTCGGTGGAACCAAAATGATGGCGAGCTTGCTCGACAATAAATTCAATGTCTTGGACTTTAAACGGAAGTCGACTCTGGGGCATGAAGGAGCGGATCAAGGTCTGGAACGCGTGATTGACCTGATTGAAGAGCTCCTCAAGAAGAACAAAGTGGAACCGGAAAAGGTTTTGGGGATCGGCATGGCCTGCCCTGGCGTGGTGAACCTCCACACCGGCGTGCTGCGACATGCGCCCAATCTCGGCTGGTCTGAAGTTCCGATCGGCAAGGTGCTCAAAACGCGTTTCAAAGTACCGGTGGTGGTCTTGAACGACGTCGACGCCGGTGCCTACGGGGAATATGCCCATGGCGCGGGAAAAGGAGCCAGCACCCTGTTAGCGGTGTTTCCGGGAACCGGAATCGGAGGCGGATGCGTCTTTAACGGGCAACTTCTCACCGGCAAAAACGCGTCCTGCATGGAGATCGGGAATTTGCGAATTCTCTCCGCCGGATTGACGGGACACATCGGGGAACCACCGAACATCGAGAGCGTCGCGAGCCGACTCGGAATCGCCAGTGCCGCTGCGGCAGAAGCGTATCGGGGGAATGCGCCCACCATTTTGAAGGAAGGAGGGACCGACATTCAGTCGATCAAAAGCGGCACCATCGCGGAGGCGATCAAGGCGGGAGACAAAGCGATCGAGCAAATTCTCGACAACGCGATTCACTATCTCGGCGTGAGCATCGCGGGAGCCGTTGATTTGCTGGGTCCGGATGTGATCGTCCTCGGCGGCGGTCTCGTCGAAAAGTTACCCAAATTGTACATTGAAGGCGTGAAGGACGCGATCAAACGTTATGCCAGTCCAGCGCTGGCGGAAGAGGTCGAAGTCCGCGAGGCCAAACTGGGCGACGATGCCGTGGTGGTCGGAGCAGCGGCCTATGCCAAGGCCAGTTCCAAGTAAGTTCAATGATTGATATTCCCTTTCGCAGCAAAGAAGTCAGCTGGCTCTCCTTTAATTCTCGCGTTCTCCAGGAGGCGCAATCACCCGAAGTTCCGCTTCTGGAACGGCTCAAGTTTCTCGGCATTTACTCCTCGAATCTCGATGAGTTTTTCCGAGTTCGGGTGGCGACACTGCGGCGACTGGTGGACGTTGGCCTGACCCATCACGATTTGGGAATCCCGGACCCGAAGAAGACGCTTCGCGAGGTCAACGCCATTCTGAAACGCGAAACGGAGTTGTTCAACCAAACCTACGCAGAGGTCTTCGCCGAGCTGGAGAAAGAGCATATCCAGCTGGTAACGGAGAAAAACGTCCCCGAAGAGCTGTGGGATTACCTGAACGAATTTTTGGAGCGCGAGGTTCTGCCGAGCCTGATGCCGATCACGATCAAATCTTCATCGGAGCTGAAAGGACTGCGAGATCGGCCGATGTATCTGGCGGTTCGCATGTCGAAGAAAAACGGCGTCGGTCGCAGCCAGCATGCCTTGATCGAGATTCCGGACGAGCTGCCGCGCTTCCACACCCTGCCGAAACTGGGGAAAAACCAGCTGGTGATGTATGTGGACGACGTGATTCGATTCGGCCTCCACAAAGTCTTCGAATCCACTCCGTTTGACCAATTCGAATCCTACGCGCTGAAATTCACGCGGGATGCGGAATGGGAATTTGATAACGACTTCACGGAAAGCTTTTTCGAACAAGTCAGCGAAGGATTGAAGTCGCGGCTGGCTGGTCGCCCGGTACGGGTGAACTTCGATGAGGCGATGCCCCGGATTTTCCTTCGCCTCGTGCTGAAGGGTTTGGAGCTGAACAGCGATGAGGGCTATGAATATCCCGGCGCGCGCTATCACAACCGCAAGGATTTGATGAAGTTCCCAAGCTTTGGGCGGAGCGATCTGAAAGCGAAACGGATTGAACCGGTCGTTCCGCAGGAGCTGCAATCGAAGAATCGTCACGGGTTGATGAAAACCTTACGAGAACGGGATTTGTTGCTCCACTTTCCCTATCACTCTTTCAATCACTTCCTCGATCTGCTTCGCGAAGCCAGCATCGATCCCCTGGTTAAGAGCATCAAACTGACGCAGTATCGCCTCGCCAAAAATAGTTGTGTGGCGCGGGCGATGATGAGCGCGGTGCAGAATGGGAAAGAGGTCTTTGTCATGGTTGAGCCGACGGCCCGGTTTGACGAAGCCGCGAACATCCGTTGGGCCCAGAAATAT
>CAYGQD010000095.1:0-24051 GCA_964351855.1 uncultured Verrucomicrobiales bacterium | reverse complement strand
GCTCAGTGGTTTGCGGAGCGAGGACATAGCAGGGATATTCCTTTCGCACGTCTTCCTCTGCCAGAAACTGATTCCATTGCCGAAACTGTCTCACATTATCCGTTCCTGTCCCGCCGCCTCCGTGTAGTGAAACAATTACCGGATAAGTTCCCGCTAAATCGAAATCGAGAGGTTTCAGCAAGCGGTAGGGCTTTCCGTTGACCTCATGCGCTTCGTGAAGATCGACAACCCACGGCTCGACTTCAAAAGCATGGGCGGCGACCACATTGCCGAGTGCGAGCATTACCGCGATGATTCGTTTCATTCGTTCTTTCATGGGAAGGTTTGCGGTCGGTCAGTTCAGGCGGTTCTTACCGGCATTCTCCTCCTGGTGAATTGTCACAGGCCAGCCATCAAATTGATTCGAAGCCTTGCCGTCAGTGGCGTCGATCAAAAAACGGAATGACTCGAGAAGGTAGGTCTTTGCATCGGTGTCGATTGTGATCATGCCGAATCCGCTGCCCTTTTGATGCGCGAGATCATAGCGGTGTTTTTCCGTTCCCGGTTCCGGATTTCCAACGGCGTAGACGTAGACCAGATTGCCGAATCCATCGGTGTATTCACCGGTGTTGGGAAGCCCGTGAGCGGGGCGATTTTTATGTGCCATATCCACATCATCCGGCCGCCACCAGCGGGGATAGCCGGCAGAGATTGCGGGGGTGCAAAACGACCAACTGCCGTCGCGCTGCTCGTCCGCTCCATACTGTGATAGAGACGTCAGGTGTTGGTCTCCATTCACGTGGAGGGGCATTCCGGAACGGATGATCCGAATTGCATTGTTGCGCGGCGTTTGCGGCCACGCGCCGCTGTCGAGGTCTCCTTTAAGATACCCGTCGCTCTTGCCATGATGTGTCGCGACGCCCGAGAAGACAGTCTGGCTCAGAAGCACCTTCATCTCGTGACCCCGCCAGTCATCCGCCCATTGTTTCAGAAAGGTTTCCTGACGATCACCGAGCAAGACCAACCCCGGCTTGTCCAACGCCGAGGTGTCAAAGTCTTTGTCGACGACATGATCCGGACGGCCGTCTCCGGTTTCGACATGTTCCGGTCCACTCTTGAATTGCCGGTCTGCAATGATGGCAAAACTAACATTACCATAAACCATGTCGCCGTAGTAAACACTGATATCCTGCTTCACCGGGGTCGGATCGAAGCAGTCGGGGTGATGACCGACGGTTGTTTTGTGAACCGCATTGACCATGCGGGCCGGTTCGCGGTAGCCGCCGAGACTGGACGCGCCGGCATCTTTGATCTTCATGGGAGCTCCACCCTCTCCCCAGATATTTCCCTGAAAGACATCGTGATCATCGGGGAGGCAGAGCGTCGGCGCGTTCTTCATGGCATCACGGAAAGCCCAGCCATGCATGTAGTATTTACGCAGGTAATTTAAGATCGCCTGATCCGCCGGATCTCGAATCAACCCAAATCCACCGTGGTCTTCGTAGAGTTGATCACCTGAGAAATACACGAGATCGGGATCGAGCTTCTCCACGTTCCGGGCGACGGGCGCATAAGGAAAGCCGTAGTCCTTCTGGCAGGTCAGTGCCGCCATGCGCAGAGGTCGCCCGACAGGGTTGGCTCTGATCTCGCCTGACCAGGTCGACTCACTCACCTCGCCGCTTGGATGGGTTTCGCGGTAGACCGCCTTGTATTCGGCCGCTGTTTTCTCATCCCAGTTCGGGATCCGAAAGGTCGCGGTCCAGGCATCGGTATCGAGGGGAGCTGTGCCCAGTGATTGCCATTCGCCATCGCGTTTCACGAGCAGATCGACGTCCTGATTATCCTTTTCGCCCATCGGTCCGGTCAGCACGCTCATCTTCATGACAAAGCCTTCATCGCTGCGAGAATCGGAGAGCGAATACATGCTCCAGAGGATCGGGCCAAAGCGATTCGCTTCCGTGACAGTGAACGCTGAACCACTGGCCCGCCAATCGTTAAACCGGTAGCGGCTGCCGCCGTCAGGACCGGGCTTGGTGCGACCGTCGCCGTAGTTATTCACGAGGGCGACATTGCCGGAAATTTGATCTGCGGGAATCACTGCGGAGAGGCGGCCCAACTCCTCGCCGCCCTCTGCCAGCGCGGTAAGAGTCAATTCGTAGCCTCCGTCGTCCGGTTTGCCGGACAGTACGATTTTGAGATTGTCAGGCTTCTCGAGGCCTGCAACGACTTCGGATTGACCGGCCATTACGAGTCGTCCATCAACTACCCCCGCATCGATGCCGGACATCACGAAAGCGTTGCTGCGATGGTCTCCCGTGTCGCTGAGCATACCGATGCGAAAGCCCGCACCGTTGTCCCGCTTGGTGACTTCGACCTGAGAGATCACGACGGACATCTCGAAGTCCCATTCGGAATCGGTCAACTGATGGGTCAGCAGTTGAATGTTGCGCTGACTGGCTGCGGCGACGCACTCGGCGGCACCGTTCACGATGGCCCAATCTTCCATCGGGTTTGCCCAGCAATCACCTGAGAGAAAAATGCGATCATTCGTGTCGCTCCAGGAAACCAGCGTGCCGTTGTTGATGGAAGCCTCGCCACTTTCTGACTTCTCAGCGCGGCCGAATTGTGGAAAACCGAGCCAAACGGCTCCGGCGCTGAGTACCTTAAAAAGATTCCGTCGTTTTATGGGGGTCATGTCAGGTTAAGTAGGGTTTTGGGGTAGAGGTTGCTTCGCTTTGGTGAAAGGTCTGTGCTTCGCTTCGTTAACGAAGATTTTGAAAAGCGTGGGAGGGAAGCGGCAGGTAGTCGCCTTCCTGAACCATCCAGCGATCAAGTCTCGCGCGGAGGTCTTTCTCGATCTCGCGGACGGATTCCTGACCGGCGAGATTGTTCAGTTCGAAAGGATCGTTCTCCAAATCGTAGAGCTCGGAGATCGGGCGTGGATTCTGGAAATAGATCCGCTCGTGGACTTCGGTCAGATCACCATTTGCCTGAGCCAACTGGATCGCCTCCCAGGCCACGTTCTTGGTCGCCATGTCGACGGGGGTGTAGCTGCGTTCAGGAATGGCGTTGTAGATAAAATTGTATCGCTCCGTGACGACGGAGCGTGAGAGATCGAATCCGTCGGTGCGGGTGATCGGTCCCCAGTGCCAACCCCGCTCACCGAAGATCTCTTTCCTCGCTTCGAAGGGCTTGCCTTGCAGGAGTGGGGTGAAATCCTGTCCCGTCATTCCTTCATCCGCCGCAAGGCCTGCGGCACTGAGCATCGTCGGAGCGAGGTCGACTCCGCTGATGAGGGCGTCGCTCACGGTTCCGCCCTTAACCTTACCCGGCCAGCGCACCATCAGCGGCACGTTGAGACCACGGGAGAAGAGAGTCCCTTTGCCGCGCAGGAGCGCTTCCCCGTTGTCGCCCATGAAGATGACGAGCGTGTTCTCCGCAAGACCGCGTTCTTCGAGCGCTTTCATGATCATGCCGAAGCCTATGTCGAGATCGCGGACTTCGGCGAGGTAGCGGGCGTAGTCGAGTCGCACCTCCGGGAGGTCCGGCCAATCAGGGGGAAGCTGCAGGGAGGCCGGATCGATCCCTTCGTGTTCGTCGCTCCATTTGCGATGGGGTTGGCTGAAGCCGAAATAGAGGAAGAAGGGTTTGCCCTCCGGCACCTCATCGAGGGCCGCCCCGAACATGTCCGGCACCTTTACGAGTGCCTCGCCTTTGGTTTTTGCGCCCCGCACAAAATGATCGAACCGTGATTCGAATTGCGGACCACGCATTCCCAGTTCTTCGAGGGTTTTTGTGACGTGAGGTTCATCTTTCGTCCGACCATCGAGATGCTGATGCCGGCCATCGAGGCCCACCCAGTATCCAGCGTCGCGCAGCAGGTCGGTGACGAACGGCGTGCCGACGCGGGCCGGCTGGGAGAACCGGGTCGCGGAGATGCCTATCGGCGAGCGACCGGCGAAGATCGAAGTGCGGGAGGGCGCACATTGGGGGGACGCGGTGTAGGCGCGGGTAAATCGCATCCCCTCTGAAGCGAAAGCATCGAGGTTCGGAGTGAGTTCGAGCCTTTGGCAGTTGGCATCTCCGTAGGCACCAAGATGCGGGACGCTATGGTCATCCGAGAGGACGAGCAGAATGTTAGGTTGCTCCGCCTGCGAAGAGACAGCCACCCAGAATACGAGAACTGTGATGAGAATTTTCGATTTCATTTCCGTGTTTTGTTGGAACGGTATTCCTCACCGGTGCTTTCCCGGATCCAGTCATTCCAGGCTTCGGCCAGGGACTTGACGACGTCCGGCCGTTCCGCGGCGAGGTTGTTTGTCTCGGTGCGATCTTTCTCCATATCGTACAACTCCCAGGTCTTGCCCAAGCGAACGAGTTTCCAGCGCCCGTCCCGAACCGCGGCCCCCTTGTTGAACTCGAAGAACAGGGGGCGGTCGCGGTCGATCGGCTGCCCCTGAAACGCCGGCAGCAGACTCACGCCGTCCAGTGGCGGAACATCGTCCTCCCCGGAAGCACCCGGATAATCAGCACCGCTGAGCTCGAGGAGGGTCGGAGCGATGTCGATGAGATGCACGGGGTCACGCACCCAGTCAGCCTGCGACGGAATGCCGACGGGCCAGTGCACGACCAGGGGCGTCCGCACGCCTCCTTCATGGCTCGTCGACTTCCACTTGCGAAGTGGCGTGTTGCTGACCGTGGCCCAGGCGGGTCCGTAGCTGTCGTAGCTTCCGACCGAACCCATCGGCGCCTCGGGATCGACAGAGGCGACTTTCGGAATCTCCGCACAGGCTCCGTTGTCAGAGAGAAAGAGGATCAGGGTATTTTCGAACTCGTCCGCCTGTTCGAGTTGATCGATCAGTCTGCCGATATTCTGATCGACCCGGTCGACCATCGCGGCGTAGAGCTCCATGCGCAGGGACTCTTTGCGACGCTCTTCCGGTGAGAGCGACTCCCAGGGCGAGGATCCCTTTTCGTATTCGAACCCGGGCAGGGGCGAGGTCTCCGGATCAACGAGGCCCAGCGCCACTTGCCGATCATAGCGCGCCTTTCGAATCGGCTCGTATCCCGCGTCATAAACTCCCTTGTATTTGGCGACATCCTCCGGCCAGGCCTGCAAGGGCCAGTGCGGGGCCGTGTAGGAGACATAGAGCAGAAAAGGAGCCGGTTCCTCCTTTGCCATGGCTAGCCACTCCAGTGCCTGATCTGTGAAGGCGTCGGTGTCGTAATAGCGTGGATCCTGAGGAACGAAATCCGGCACTTCTTTGCCGTCGATAATCCAGTTGTTGGCGTCTCCCTTGAACGCCGGTCCGGGCTGGCCGGGAGCGGCGGTTGAGCCCGGGTTGAAGTGATTCTGAGCCCCTCCGAGGAGACCTTCGAAGTGATCAAAGCCACGCCCCTCTGGATTGAACGTCGCGTGATGCTTTCCGACCCAGAGAGTCTGATAACCTGCCGGCTGAAGAAGTTCGCCCAGGGTCGCAGTCCCCGAAAAATCGCGATCCGTTCGCTGGAAGTAAACACCAGTCATAAGACAGGCTCGCGTCGGATAGCACTTGGCGGTGTTATACATCTGCGAAAACTTCAGCCCGTTCTTCGCGAGTCGGTCGAGATTCGGCGTGTTGATTTCTCCACCGAAGCATCCGATATCGGAGTATCCCATATCATCCACCAAGATGATGAGGATATTAGGTTTGGCTGGTGGGTTCCTGGCTTCAGCGGCAGAGGCCGCAACGACCCACGCCGACGTCAGAAGGACAATGAAAAGGAAAAGAGAACGTTTCATGAAATGGAAAGTGGATCTCAGTTCCTTCGGAATGACTTGCTCAGGACCACGTCTTTCACGAGGTCTTTCATCCCCCCGTTCGTCGCTTTCAAATCAGCGGTGATCTCATCGATACTCTCGCGGTCGCCAAATTCGACCTCCCGTCCCAGCGCATAGGCGAGCAGTTTTTCGGTGAGGCAGCGGGTAAAGTCTTCGCCACGGTCGGCGATCAGGCTCCGGAAATCCGTCGCGTTTTCAAAGGACTCACCGGTGTGGAGCCTGCCCGAGCTGTCGATTTCGATTTTTCCGGAATAGGTTTTCCGCCATCCTCCAATGGCATCATAGTTCTCGAGGGCGAAACCAAGCGGATCGATCTTGCGATGGCACTCGGCGCAACTGGCGATGGACCTGTGCTTTTCAAGCCGTTCCCGAATCGACTTGGCGTCCCCGACGTCGGATTCGATCGGCGGAACATCGGGCGGGGGAGGCGGCGGCGAATAGCCTAACACTTTCTCAAGAACATAGATGCCCCGTATCACCGGTGAGGTGTCGACACCATTGGCCGAGGCGGTGAGAAAGAGGCCATGGCTGGTGAGACCCTTGCGTCCGGTTCCCTCAAGCGAGACCTTGCGAAGCTGGTTCCCTTCGAGCCCCGCAATTCCGTAGTGCATGCCGAGCTCGCGATTGAGGAAGCTGTAGTCTGCGGTGAGGAACTCGGAAGGAGGGAGATTGTGATCGAGGAGGTAACGAAAGAAAGTCTCCGTTTCCCCCTGCATCGCGGTCGCAAGATTGTCGCGGAAGTATACCTTGAAGTCGCTCGAGACTGGCATCTCTCCGATGCTGTCGAGGTCCAGCCAGAGCCGAATGAAGTTGGAGACAAAACGATCGGATTTCGGATCGGCAAGGAGTCGCACCACCTGGCGGTCGAGCTCTTCCGGATCAGACAACCTGCCGTCCTCTGCGGCCGTGAGAAGCGGCTCGTCAGGTGCTGAGGACCAGAGGAAATAGGAAAGGCGCGACGCCAGCGAGTAGTCGTCCAAGGGCCCTTCGCCTTCCGCGAGATAGAGGAATCCGGGCGAGCAGAGGATCGTCTCGAGGCCGAGTTGCAGGGCCTCAAGGGGGGCAAGTCCTTCATCGATTTTCTCGTCCACCATCGCGAGGATGGGATCGATCTCTTTTTCTTCAAGAGGACGACGAAAGGCGTCTTGCGCGAACGCCTCGAGCCGTTTCTGGATCGTCTCTTTCGTCAGCTCTTCGGGCTGAAGGTCACCATACAGTTTGGTGTGGCCGGCAGGAGGCCACTCATTGAGATGGGGTCCCTCCACTTCGATTTCCCAGACTCTCAGCTTGGGCCCGCGATAGATTTGGAGCAATCCGTGAGATTTCTCGTTACCGGGTTTCATCTCGGTAAACCTCGCTTCCTCTGAATCTTCCTCGGCCTTTGTGGAAATGATGCGAACAAGCCGCTTCGCCGCGGTCGTTCCATTTCGAAATCTGACCTCAGGCTCGTATCCCTTTTCAAGATAGACCTCCCACTCAAACCACTGTGGTTCTTCGTTGGTCAACTCTTCAAGGGCGAGAGTCTTCATTTCCGAAACACTGCCTTCACTCTCGACGCTGCCTTCACGGTTCACTGCCGCCAGCTCCAGCACGAGAGGATCGCCCTCGCGAAAATCGTCCAGTGCATCGCCATAGGGGTGATGGCGATCGACTGCGGCCGCCTTGACCCGCACGGTGTAGATCCCACCGTGAGGCACCCCTTTCAGGGCGAGTGGCTCGAAACCGATGTGGCCTCCCCGATAATGCCTTCCGTAAAGATCGGTGTAGGGCGTCTCGGGGATGAAGCGAAAGCGGTCGACTTTGAACAACTTCGGCAGGTGGTTATATTCTTTCCCATTGAAGTAGAAAGGCGAGGCCTGCGTGTATTTCCGCGTCTCCGGTTTTTCCTCAAAGTGAGTCGCCCGATCGATGATGTCTTCGGCAGCGAGCAGGTAGTGATCGAGGAGCATCCCCGAGGTCACCAGTTCCGCCCCGTTGTTGTCAAAGCCATCGACGGACACTTCGGCGGGAAAGTCTGTTGCGGGATTTCGATGGTCGACATTGAGCGAGAGGAGATCACCGATGGTTTGCTGATACTCCCACTTATTGATTCGTCGCAGGACACTGTGTCCGCCCATGTCGTCAAGGCGCGCGGCCGCTTTCGCGATGAAGTCGGTTAGGTCGGCGATGGTTGCGAGCCGCTCCGTTTCGGATGGCAAGGGCTCGTCGTCCGGCGGCATTTCGTCGAGGTTGAGAACATCGACAATTTCCTGCCAACGCTCGATCTCGTCGAGGTTGGTAATGATGGAGGGAAGATCATCAAAGCGACGGTCCGACTTTTGCTTGTCCGGGCCATGGCAAGCGATGCAATAGGTCGCGAGGAAGTCCTGTTGTGGCGAAGCAAGGGCGACGCCGGAGATCGCGAAGAGAAGGAGCAATGGGAAGATGCGTTTCATCGTTTCGTCGTTATACCAATTCCATCGGGGTGAACGTCCCGGTGCTTTTCCCGAACGATTCGATCTCCAACCCGAACCACTGGAGAGTGGATAGCCAGAGATTACTTAGAGGGATCTGCTGGTGGGCTTCCGTCGGGCAAACGAGGTGACCGCGATGGCGAATGCCTCCACCGGCGAGAACGACGGGAAGGCACTTGTTGCTGTGTGAATGCCCATTCCCCATTCCGCTTCCAAGAACGACGAGGGTGTTGTCAAAGAGTTGAGCTTCTTTGAGGCGATCGAGGAAGATGCCGAACTGCTTCATGAAGTAGGTTTCTACGATCTGCAGTTGTGCGAGACGGCCTTCCTCTTTCCCGTGATGGGAGAGTCCGTGATAACTTCCCACCTCCAGTTCGGAGCTGCGGAATCCTAACGGAATCTCAAAGGAGGCGACCCGGGTCGAGTCGGTCTGCAGGGCGAGGGTGAGCAGGTCCAGCATCATGGGCATTTCCTCGATCTGCATGCGCTCCTGATCCTCGACTCTCTCAATCGGTGAAGTCGGCTTGGGACGGTCGATCCATTCCTGCGACATCTGCAGCTTTTTCTCCACTTCGCGGACGGAGGTGAGGTATTGATCCAGCTTCTCGCGATCGGGCGCATTGAGCTTTTTTCCCATCGCATTCGCAGACTCTCGCAAGGCATCGAGGACGCTGGAGCGATGCAGGAGACGAATCCGCTCCGATTCAATCATCGCGGCGTCCGACTGGACAAAGAGGGCCTGAAACAGTTTTGCCGGATTGTTGACCGGGGGAATTCTCACTCCCGACCGCGTCCAGCACATGCTGGTTCCGTCCGCGATCCCCGCGACGATCGACGGATAACGGGCCGCCGTTCCGGAGAACTCCGCCGCCGCTTGATCAATCGTCATGTTTTTCGCGCCGAAACCCGCCGCTTCAGTCTTCTTGACGCCGCTGAGAAAGCTATGCACCGCTGAATGCCCGCCGCTGACTCCATGATCGAGGTTGGAGAAGACCGTGAAATCATGGCGATGGCGCTCGATTCCACTCAGCGTCGGACTCATTTCGTAATCCTCACCGGCGTCCTTCGGGAAAAATCCGCCCGGCCAGAAGCCGAGGTGATTGCCGACACAGATGAGTCTCTTCGGACTGCCTGATTCCGTCGCGAACGCCGAGCCGGTGGAAAAACTGTGCAGCGACGGAAGTGCCAGAGTGACCCCCAGGCCCCGGAGGAAATGGCGTCGGTCGATGGTGTGATTCAGTTTACTCATTGAATTCTATTTTCTTTGCGGGTTAGTCGCGGATTCCCAGGTTTTTCCGAGATTCAAGTCGGAGACGGCAAGGTTACCGCCCGTGTTAAAGTGGATGCTCACCAGGTCGAAACGGAAGTCGCAATCGACCCTCTGTCCGACGACCGACCACGCGAACGGCTCAACGGATTCGAGCGGCTCGTGTTCAGGAAGAAGGCGAAGAAAAACCTGGTCCGGTTCGCTGGCTCGACTGATGATCTTCCCGGCGATCTGAAATTTGGTTCCGTTAGGAGGCAGGGCCAAGGCCATGGTGGATCGACCGGCGGAGTCGTCGTCGGCATAGAGGAGATGCGCTCCGATGGTCCGGCGTTTCGGCGTCAGGGTAAATTGGGCTTTGTGGTCGGGGCTGCTCGACTCCCGGAACGCGAAATAGAACATTCGCGAGGCGTTGGAAGCGTCCTCGATTGTGCAGAAGAGAGAAAAGTAGGTCACGCCGTTCTTGCTCATGTCGATGGGTAGCTTGAGGGGAGCTGCGATCACGGATCGCTCGGTCGGTTGGTAACCGTTGGATGAAAAGTCACCTTCGATCAGCGTCTTACCACGGGCGCTTTCTCCCCAAGGTTTCCAGCCGTCGGGAAAGCCATACCCTTCCTGATCCACGAACGAAAACCAGGCGATCGGCTTGCCCTGTCCGGCCCTCCATTCCGCCCGGCGGAGGGCATTCGGCTTCGCTTTATAGGGAATGGCTTCGCTCTGCCCTTTCGCGAGCCAGCGCATTGCTTGCCCGGCCCCCACTGTGAATTCCTGACCACTCTCGTCCAGCCGAATTACCTTCCCATCTTCCACATGAACTTCTTCTACGCCGTTCTCCTTGACCGCGACGGAATAGCTCGTTCCGATATCAAGAAGCTCACCCTGCGGGGTCGAAAGGGAAAAGCTCACGTCCTCGTCGCTCATGTCGTTGGAGAAATAGAGTTCTCCCTGGTGAAGAGTCGCCGCATTCGGTCCGAGGATCTCGAGATGACTGGGGGCCTGAAGGCTGATCTCCACGCCATCGAAAAATCGGATCAAGGCCGTTCCATGATCGAGTCGCAGGTCCGACTTCCCTAAACGCTCACCTTCAACGGGACTGGCCTTTCCCAGCCATTCGCATTCCGTCGCCTGAATGAGGGTCGCAAAACTAGGTGCCTGTTGGACCGCTTCGTTTCTCGGCAAGGCGAGTAACAGGATGATGATCGCCGCCGCCGCAGCTGCCGTCCATTTCCAAACCGTCTGCCGCCGAATCGGAAAGGGAACCACCTTCCCGGGAAGCCCCGGATGCGTCATCAGATTCGCATGAAGCTCCATGAGCGAGGCATACTCACGTCGCAGAGCCGGACTCGTTCGCAGGAGATCATTGAGGGTCTCACGCTCCTCATTCGAAAGCTCTTCATCGCAGTGTTTCGCGACCAGTTCCCGCAGAGTTTTAAGTTCGTCATGCATAGGCAACCTCCTTCTTGATACAGTTCCGCAGTTTCTCCCGAACCTCCTTCAGTTGTCGAAAGACCGAGCGCCGGCTCATCTCCATTTCGGAGCAAATCTCTTCCGTCGGCACTTCCTCCTGATAGCGAAGAGACAGAAGTCTCCGATCCGAGTTGGGCAATTTGGCGAGGCATTCTTCGAGGGCGTCTTTCCGCAAATCAGCCGTCGAGACCTCCTCAGCCTGTTCATTCGCGAGGATTTCGAGAACATCGTCATCGAGCAAAAGGGGGCGCTTGCCGCTCTTCTCCCGAAATTTGAGCGTCTCCAGATACGCAAACCGGCAAGCCCACGGAACAAAGGAGCGGGATTCGTCAAAATCCCCCGCTTTGCGAACCAGGCTCATGCTCGCTTCCTGCATGATATCGCGAGCATCCGCCTCATTCCCCACCAATGAAATCACGTAGCGGAGCAGCACATCAAAGTGCTTCATCAGCAAGCCGGTAATCATCTCTGAAGGTTCTCGATCCATTTTGGTTTCCCTATCTTCCCGGTTTCGGAGGGAGAACGTGCCAAAAAAGATCGGTTTTTTTCGGGGCGTCGAAGGTTCGCCGCCAGGAAATGCGTCTTGGTGCTCAATCGATATCCCTGAGGATCCCCCCTCCCCTCCGGTCAGGACGACCACGGGCGGAAGATTTGGCATCTTCCGCTACGCCCTATTTTCGCTCGATCGGGATCTCCATCAACTTGTCGAAGGACTGGGTGAACTCGCGGACGCTGAAGGTCCAGATCACGAGTTTTTTCTGGTCCCAGTAACCGGGGATGCTGGCGGCTTTGCGGTAGAGCTGGACTCGGGCGGCTTTGGAACCGGAGCCTCGGACGCCGACGCGATCGACCGCGAATCCACAATCGACCTGGAGGTTGTCGAGCAACCCGGCTCCTTTGCTGTGCATTCCCCGTGAGGAGCCTTCTTGAAAGACGAGGGTGTGGCTATCGCCGAGTAGAAGAATGAGGCTGTCATCGCTCGGTTCAACGGGAGTCAGCCTCCCTCCTTGATCGATGCCGCAATACCGGACGGGC
This sequence comes from uncultured Verrucomicrobiales bacterium, assembly GCA_964351855.1. Classification (GTDB taxonomy): domain Bacteria; phylum Verrucomicrobiota; class Verrucomicrobiia; order Verrucomicrobiales; family DEV007; genus JBCDHN01. Next base: position 12,032 of record CAYGQD010000095.1, on the reverse strand, counting down.
AAAACCTCGGTGAGTTTGCTGCGAAGCTCTGCGGGGACTTGGTCGCCAACGATGACGAGGTCTTGGGGCGCGCTGCGGAGAAAGGCTTCTCTTGGCTGGGCCTGGAACCAATCCGCGTCTCGAATCCGGTCCACAATGAGCTGAGAAATGACCTGACAGGCGTAGGGGGAGTAATGGGCGTCTTGCTCACAGTGCATCTTGTTCCCGGCGGCGCGTTCGGCTTGGAAAACCGGCTCAAGATCGAGCACCGAGATTCCCGCTTCGGCGATTTCATCGAAAAACGGCTTCGTCGGGTAGGGTGTGCCGACCTCGAATTGGGCCGCGACTTTGTCCGGGTAAATCGACGTTTTCGCAGGAATGGGGACGAGCAGGAGATCGATCCCTCGTGCCTTCAACAGCTCGTGGAACTGAACCAGAAAGGGAATCGGGTCCTGCTGATTGGTGGTCACTTCCGCCCAATCCTTCGCCCAGAATTGGCCCGTGCCGCTGTGGAGAAGTTCTTTGGTCAGGAAAAACCACTTCTCGTCCTCGCCTTGCAAGCTGGGTTTGGCATCGGCTTGAGCTTGTTGGCCCAGCTCCGCACAATGGGCCGCGAAATTAGCGGCTTTTGCTTCCTGAGCTTCACTGGAATCGAGGTTGCTGAAAAAGCTGATGCCGATGATGGAGAGGGAGAACAGGAGGCGATGCATAGGAGGGTTTGGTAGACGGAAACCAAGATGGCTTCAATCATTTTCCTGCCCGTGCAGTCGCATCCTCTCTGATCCGTCTGCGAAGGTCGATCTGTTCTTGAATGGTGGCAATGTTAGGGCATCATCCTCCGATGCCGACAGAAACCCGCGAAGTTCGCCCCTCCCCAAAACCTGGTCACGTTCTCACGCTCGACGGAAAAGAACTGGCCATTCCAACTGGCTGGGCCTTGCTCAAACCTGGAGACGCGGCCTTGAGCCGACGCATCAAAAAAGACGGCCCAACCTGGACGGTGAAGGAAAAGAAGGGGCGCAAACTGTTCTCTCAAGGAATCTGGGCCCCGGCGGATCGGATCGAAGTCTTGCGAGCGGAGGTGGAGCACGAACGGCTGGATCCCGCGTATCAGCGCAAACTCGATGCCGGAAGAGAGCGCCGCGCCAAGGAGCAAGAGGCCTATGCGGAAGACTTTCGAGGAGCGGTGTTCGATTATCTCAACTTCGCTCCTCATCATCGCGCCACGGCCGAAGCCCTCGCTACGGCGATTGCCGAACACGCCGTGCCCGTTGGCAGTGGCACCGTGGCTCGCACCCAGCGAATCCCCATCGAACAACGCGCCGAAGCCGCGACCATCGCCTGGATGCGTCACCAGACAACGGCTTACGATCACATGACGATTCCTCGGGAAAAAGGGAAGCGTCGCGAAGTCCGCCGGATGCTCGCGCAACACTCCAAGCACTTGCTCAATCGCTATCGCCGCGAGGAGATCGAGGCGCAAAACTGCCCGCTCAAAGAGGCACTCGGGTTGCAAAGCTGATCAACTATCCTAACGAAATCGTCTTCCCGGGTTCGGGAATGGTGACGGTCGCGTTGGGAATGCGCTTGGCGAGTTCCGCTTCGAACCAATCGAGCGCGTCGCTATCGCCATGCACCAGAATGATGTTCGTCGGCGTCACGCTTTCCAGGTAGTCGCAGATGCTTTCTCGCGTCGCGTGGCCACTGAAGTCGAAGCGCTCGACGCTGCAATTCAGCGCTTGTTTCGGCGAATTCTTGTTGAGTTGAATCATGCCGCCCGGCTCGGTCCGCAGGATTTCTCCCGCCGGTGAAGCGGGATCGGCATAGCCGACGAAGAGGATGCCGTTGCGCGGATTTTCGACCATGAGATGGGCGACCTTGTTCGATGGCGTATGCTCCATCATCATCCCACTCGAAAGTGCGTAGATGCAGCCTGGCTGATACTCAATCTGGCGGGTGCTCTTTCGGGAAGAGGCGATCGTCAGCTCGATGTCCTGCAAAATCTTCAAGTCCCGGAAGTGGCGACGCGTCCGCGAGGCCAGCTTGTCATAAAGCATCGTCATCTTGGTGCTCAAACCACCGATGTGAACGGGGGCCGCCGGAATCCGCCCCTCTTCTTTGAGGCGATGCAAGGTGATGAGAAGTTCCTGAGTTTTTCCCATCGCAAAGACGGGAGCCAAGACCGAGCCACCTCGGCGCAGAATCTCGTTCGCGGATTTGGCGAATCGATCGATCTCATTAGCGCGGGTGTAATCCGCCCGTCGCTCGACCGCTCCCCGAGTCGTTTCCACGATCACCGTATCAATCGGCCCCTTCGGGAGATTGGCACCCCGGGTCAGAGTTTGATCCTCAAAGTGAATGTCACCAGTGTAGAGAATCCGTTTTCCCTCATATTCAAAGAGCGGGGAAACAGCCCCGAGAATGTGCCCCGCGTCATAAAACTCGCAGGTTACATCGTCTTTATCGCTGAAATAGAAGGGATGACCGGAGCTACTCGTTTCCCAGCGGGTCGCCAGCTTGTCGAGCTCCCGGTGGGTGTAGAGCGGGTAATCGCGGATCTCCAGCTCGTCCCGCTTCGACGTCATCACGTTGACGGAATTGTGGAGCATGGCATCGACCAAGTGCCGCGTGGCCTCGCTCATGAACACCGAAGCTTCGGGGTGCTTTCGCATCGCCACCGGAATCGCTCCGGAATGATCGAGGTGGGCGTGGGTCAGGAAAATACCGTCGAGGGAACCGAAATCGAGCGTGTCGAGGCGAGGCAGGGTCTTGAGCCCATCGCGTTTCGGGTGCGTGCCTGCATCGAGCAAAACTCGCGTATTCCCAAAGGTGACCAAATAACAATTCGAGCCGATTTCACGACCAGCGGAGAGATTAACGAGTTCGATCATAAGTTAGCCGAGAGACCTCGGGCTGTCTCACGCCACCAGAAAGGTGGGGAGACTCCACAGCGAAGCATGCACGTCAGGAACAGCCCCGTCAAGAGGCCGAGGCAGCGGATGCTTCTTCGGATTTTCCACTTTTCGGAAAAATCACGCCGAGGAGAACCAAGACCAGACAGATGGCGATGGCTGCCACTGGAGGCGTCCAGCTCAACGATGTCTGAAAGGTCAATAAGCTCACGACCGCGTAGAGCAGGGTTAAGAGAAGGCCACCGCCGACGGCTCGGAACTTGCTCCCTCGCAACAAAAACGCGCCCACGCCCAGGAGGATAACGAAGCTGAGAATACGCCCCACGAAGGGCCAATGCGTGATGTGGCGGCCGCTCTGAACCGTGGCGATCGCCATCGCCTGGAGTTCGGCAAGCGAAATTTTCGTGCCCGTCGGAAGCTCGAACCGATGCTCGGATTCCTGATCGTAACCTACCACCACGGCGTTCGATTTCAGAGTCTGCAAGGTATCCTGACTCGCTTCCCGCAGCTCTTTGGTGAGCCCTTCGAATTGGGACACCGCCAGGGTCAAGGACGTCGAATCGATGTTCGGATAAATCCCCCGCATCCCGTGATACACGGTGAAGTAGCCTGCTTTATCGATCGGAATCCGGTGGCGATCGCCCACCTTGATGTTGCGCCCCAAGTTCACCTCCACGTCAGCCGGTTCCAGTTGCTCGTAGGCCAAAATCGCGGCGAGGACGAAGGACGAAACCACCTGATCGCCCACTTTCGCTAACAGAGGGACGCGAATCCCGTTCGGACCGCTCTTCGTTTCTTCCGCCAGATCAATGTAGGTGAAGGCCGCCACTCCGTTGCTCAACAAATCGGAATCCGGCATCGCCGCAATGCTCTGAACCGCAGGCACATTGGCGATATCCCCCGAAATCTTCTCGATCACGGCGAAGCTCGCCAGATCGACCTTGCCTCCCCCGCCCTCTCCACTTGCCGACCCCAAAACGCTGCCCAGAACCAACAGCGGCATCAGGTTCACCTGCATTTTGAGGGCCCCCATCGCCAAAATATCGTCACATTGCCAATTTAGCGTCGGGACGATCGAGACCGACTTTGGCTCAAATTCCTGGAGACCTTTCAAGACGATGGCCCAGTCCAATCGTGGATCCAGATTGTGCTCGTCCAACTTCTCTTGATCGACCCGGAGGAAGGTCACTTCAGGGTTTTCGATCTTCTCACTGGCATTTCCCGCCAGCCAATCCAGGTAGCCTTGATTCAGCGTTTGGAGCGAGTTTCGGCTCTCTTCGCGCTCGATGAGAACAACGGCAATCGCGGCCAAAACGACGAAGATGGCGACTTTGATCGGGTATTTCATGCAGTAGATTCAGTCAGTTAGGGGTTCTCCGCAGAAACGGGAGGGGCGCCCATGCTAGCAAGGCGTTCGACAAGGTCACGGACAAAAATTGTTCAAACTTTGCGTTTTCTCTGCCCGCGTCAATCAGTGGGTCATCGCGTAAAAAACGATGTTGATCCCCATGGGAAACGATTTTTTCTCGGCGAATTCCCGAAAATACCACTCGTTTTCGCCTTCCCGCTCCCAGCCATCTCCCAGATCCGTGTTGTGGCAGATGATCATCATCATGCGCCCTTTTTCATCGAAAACGCCTTTGTAATGGGGCGTTTCTGAGCCCGGCTTGTTCCATTCATGAGTGATTCCCATGTCGCGCCCCTGGAGCGCATGACCGATCGCCGGCACCTGGGGCTTCTCTTTCAGATCAAAGACGCAATGAAAAACAGGATGCTCCAAGGGAAGCTCTTGCGGCTCATACTTGGGCTCCGGGAAAATTTTCTTAAAGCCTTCGCTTATGAAGGTTTCCCATTCCCGAATCCCCCAAAAATCATCTACCATGATGAATCCGCCATTGAGCAAGTAGTCGCGCAGGATCCGCGCCTCTCGCTCCGTGATGTAGATATCGCCGGGCTCAATCAGATAAATGAAAGGATAATCCGCCAGCTGCTCGGCATCGATATCGACGACCACCGGATCGGGATGCACCTCCAGGGAGGTCAATTCATGAAGCCGATAGGAAAAGTTCAGGTCGCTATCCGGAAAATCGGTCGCCCATTTCCCCCGCCGTCCATAACCATAGTAGGAATCGTAGCGCAATCGGGCAAACCGAAACACATCCTTCGGCATCTGCTCATTCAGCTTCCACTCTGGAAACGGATTGTAGTTGCGGCGACTGAACTCTTCTCGGGCGTTCGGCACATCCTGAGCCAGCAGGATCGAACCGGTTACGAGGTATAACGCACAGACAATGAACTTCACGACGATCAGCGTAGTAGTCGAACCTCGGCGACGCAACTGACGAACGGAACCTCCCCGCAGTTGAAGTGCAACTTCTCCGGAAAATCCGGGTTCGATGCCTCATGAAACGATCCATCCTGACGCTCTGCTGCTCGCTGCTCTTTCTGACACCCGCCTTTTCCCAAGGCCCCCGCCCGACCGACATCGGAGCGAGCCCTCAGCCGATCGGAGATGCCGGGATCATGTGGTACACCACGTGGGAAACCGCCTTGGAAGAGGCTCAGCGCTCGAATCGGCCGATTTTCTTCATGGCGGCGGCGGCGACTTGCTCTGGAATCTCCGGAGTCTTCTGACCGGGCTACACCCAAACGCAGAACAGGTTGTTCTCGCAAAAAGCCTTTATCGAAGCCTCTCGTCAGTTCGTCTGCTGCCGCATCGAATCCTATGAAAGCAAAGCGGCCCAGGACATGGTCCGGTCCTTTCTCAATGGAAGATTTGAGAACACCGCCTTCTGCATTCTCGATCCTTCGGGAGAAGAACGCTTATCGGGAACAGGAAGAAGCCCGTCGCAAGGCCTCTCGGAACGGCGCGGACCGGGAAGCTCCATTGACGATGCCGACGTCATCGAAAAGCTGAACGGCATCGCAAAAAGCTATCGCCCTCGCGGCGAGGCTAGCGACGCCGTGTTGCAAGACTTCCACTCGTTCCGTCAGGCTCTCAATGTGGCTTCGGGCGATCAGCGGCTCCTTCTCTTCGTCGCTGCCAGTGGCCAAGCGCTCGAATCCGCGAAGCGGGTTTTGAAACCGGTCATGGCAGACCCGGAGATCATCGGAAAGTTTCACGTCGATCTGGCGGATGCCGCGACGGATGGCGAGTGGGCCAAGGCGATCAGCGAGGAGAAGGGAGCTTCGGGCTTGGTGATCATTCGGGCCGACCCATTTGGGATGGAGGGCACCGCCGTGGAACACCTGCCGGTGACCGCCAGCGGGGAAGTCGTGAAACGGGCGCTCTTGGCTGCGAATGAGGCTTTTGCGAAGTCTGAAGAACGGAAAGTCTATCGCGACCATGTCAGCGTGGGACGGGAGGAACGCATCCACTTCGAAAATGGAATGCCTTACGGGGAAGATCGCGACGGAGACGGGGTGATCGACCAGCGGGGAGGCGGTGGACCACGAAAAGGACCGAAATAGCAAGCCTCTCCCAGCTGCCCTGCTCGGAATCCGGAAATCTCACTAAATTCCTACTTGGAATTCGGGAATTGCTCGCTAGACTTCCGCCCCTTTCCGATGCGGTTCGCTCCGAGACTGCTCGCTGAGCCAGGGACTGATCTCTAACCAGGATTAATCACACGCTCGATTGGGGAAAGGAACCAACCACCTACTTTAGCAGCAACTCAAACCGATGAGCAAACGGACTTACCAACCATCCAAGCGCACCCGCAAACGTCAGCACGGCTTCCGGGCTCGCATGGCGACGAAACAAGGCCGCGATCTGATCAAACGCCGCCGCCAGCGGGGCAAAAAACGCTTCATGGCCAAGGGTGCGGAAAAGCACTATCGCCGCCACTGCCATCAGGACTAGGCCAGCCTCCGCGTCGGAGTTTTTCTGCGATCTTTTATGCGGCTGCCGAAATCCAGACGCATTGTTCGCAGCGGAGATTTCCGCCGGGTGCGCGAAGAAGGAGAGAGTTTCCGGGGTCGTTACCTGATTCTGGGCGTTCTTCCTGATGACCGTCTGGAATCGATCAAAGTGGGCTTTATCACGACGAAACGACTTGGAAACGCGGTGACGCGCGTATTGGTGCGTCGTCGTTTGCGGTCCGTCTTGATCGAAGTTGGAGATCGCATCAAACCGGGGCATTACCTGGTCACCATCGCGCGTCCTCAAGCCTCCAAAGCCAGCTTCGAGGCCCTGAAAAAGGAGTGGAAGTGGCTGGGCCACCGGGCGAAGCTGTTCTTACCGAAGGAATCATGCGAACCATCGCCTGCCTCTTGATTCGTTTCTACCAGATCGTCATTTCTCCGCCGTTACACTTCATTGCTGGGCCGCTTGGCGGATGTCGATTTTTCCCTTCGTGCTCCCAATACACGTTGGAAGCAATCCAGCTTCACGGCTTTTGGAAAGGCTGCTGGCTCGGGGGTTATCGGATTCTCCGCTGCAATCCTTGGGGTGGCTCTGGATTTGATCCCGTTCCCGGCTCAGAAGCCCACGACGCACCGGATGACGGGCATTCGCATCCCTGAATTCCAAACCGCCCCGAAAAAAGTAACCGCATCCGCCGCTCACCACCGCTTTCGTCCCCACCTTTGCTCCCAAGACTCTCACGTTGTTCAATTTCCACTGATTTATGAAACTCGACCGCACCGGCTGGATAGCCGTCATCATCTGTTCCATTGGCTTGATGCTATGGTATTCCAATGCGACGAAGCAGGCCCAGAAATTGGCAGCAGCAAGAGCGGCAGAAGAAGCGAAAAAACAGCCCAAACCGGGGATCGAAGCCGTTTCTCCTCAGGAAACTCCCGATGCGGAAAAAGAACCGGCCATCCCTTCGGCGACCGAAGAAATTGTCAGCATCGAAACCGATGGAGTCGTCTTCAATTTCACCAACCTCGGGGGAGGCATCAAGTCGGCGGACCTGCTGAAGCACGACCGATATCTCAACAGCGAAGACCACGTCATTTTCAATCAGTATGATGGGCTTCGCTTTCGGGGGGCCATCGGTGCCCTGGGGAAAGGCTCCGGAGCGCGCGGCTATGGCCGGGAGTTCGAAACCTTGCCCTACGCGGTGGAGTCCGTGGAGGAAGAAGCGGTCACCTTTTCTACCTCTCGCCCGGATGGCTTGAGCGTCCAAAAGCGCTACCAAGTTCATCACGAACCGGACGAAGTCGAAGGAGAGGACGGTCACGTCGTGGATCTGGAGCTTCGTCTGACCAATTCCGGCTCTGAGCCCATCGCCCTGCAGCAATACTCGATCTACGGCGGGTCAGCGGCCGCGCTCGATGCCCGGCGCGCGATGTGGAGCGGATTTTACTTCCGCAACGGCAAGAAAAACCGCTATCACCCGGTCACTTGGTTTAACAAATTCCTCTTCATCAATGCGGAGCGGGAATACGTGGAAGAACTCACCCCGCAGCTCACTTGGGGTGGCGTCAGCAACCAGTTTTTTGCCAGCATCGTCCGTCCGGTCGAACCGCTCGACAGCACCTTTTGGGCGGGTCGTTTCCCGTTCGTCGTTCAGGGCGAGGAAGAGGTTTCCGCGAAAATGCGAGTTCACGGGGTGGAGTGCGCCCTCGGCCTTCCTCAACAGGAATTGGCCCCCGGAGAAACCCGCGTGGTGAAGTATGAGATCTATGTCGGCCCCAAGGAATACGGCCGCCTGGCCAAGCTTCCCGCTGAGCAGAGGGCGATCATGGCCTATGACAAGATTCCGGTGATGGGACCGCTCTTCGGTTGGGTCATCAAGCCGTTTGCCCAGATTTTGAATCAAATTCTGACCTATTTTGGCGATAAAACCGGCAACTTCGGCATCGCCATCATTCTCCTCACGATCATCGTGCGACTCTGTATGTGGCCGCTGCACGCCAAGGCCCACACCACCTCCAAACGGATGGCGGCTCTGGCCCCCAAACTGGCCGAGTTGAAGGAGAAATACCCGGATGATCCTCAGCGGATGCAGCAGGAGCAGATGAAGCTCTGGGGCCAATACGGCATTAACCCGATGGGGGGCTGTCTCCCGGCCCTACTCCAGATCCCCATTTTCATCGGCTATTTCCGGATGCTCTTGAGCGCGGTAGAGGTTCGGCACGAGCCCTTTGTCCTCTGGCTCAATGACCTCTCCAACCCGGATACTCTGGGTTACGTCTGGGATTGGGTGCCGATGATTGGCGGCGGCCCCATCAACCTGTTGCCGTTCCTGATGGCGGGAACCAGCTATCTCCAATTCGCGATGATGCCGAAAACGGGGGACAAGACGCAGCGGATGATGTTCATGCTCTTCCCGCTGATGTTCCTGGTCTTTTGTTACCGGTATCCAGCGGCCCTCGCCCTTTACTGGACGATGCAGAACATCATCTCGATCGGTCAGACCTGGATTCTCAACAAACGACCGGCTCCGGAGCTGAAAAAGGTCAAAAAGGTAAAATCGAGCTGGATGGAGAAGCTGCAAAAACAGGCGGAAGCAGCCCAGAAAGCCCAATCTGCGGCGAAGAAAGGCCAAAAGCCCTCTCCCTCCACGACGGCCGCCGCTGCATCCGGTGGCTCGACCAACTTCGGAGAAAAAGGACCTCGCAAGCAGAAGCCGAAAGCGAAGACCTCCCGGAATCGATCCAAGTCATCGAAGCGGCGACGGTAGGCGCTTGCACGCTGAAAGCCTCACAACGGATTTCCATCTGGAAATTCCAATCGCAGGTATGCGCCATTTTGGCGCTATTCTCACCCTGATAAATAGCGCCACATTGTCTCAATTCGGGTGCGTTCCGGATTCCATCCCGAAACACGAAACGGCGCAATAAGCTGATTATAAGACCATTAGGCCAACACAAAGAACGTTGGCGCGCAGACTGCTACTCATGGTGATGGATCTTGGAAAACCTTGGTCCACCAAACCCAAACTCGAACTCTAACGAATCAATCACCATGACGATCTTACGACCTGAACTCTACCGTTCCCGCAACCTCGATAACTGGTTGCAAGACTTCCTTCGCGACGACGCCTTCGCGGGCTTGTGGTCGGATGCTCCGCGCCCCGGGTTTCAATCGAGCCGCTTGACCGGTTTAGCCGCCGACTTCTATGAGGATGACAACGCCTTTCACGCCGTGCTGGAACTGCCCGGAGTGAACAAGAAAGACGTAACCCTGGCTCTGGAGAACTCCGTTCTCAGAATCAGCGGAAACTACACGGAGAAGCATGGCGAAGAAGACCCGAAATCCTTCGAATTCAGCCGCTCTCTGGCCCTGCCGGAAGGCGTTGCGGCCAGCAAGGTTTCTGCCGAAATGAAAGACGGCCTTCTCACCGTCACCATGCCAAAACAGGAAGAAACCAAACCACGGACGATCGAGGTTCAGTAAGCGCCTGAGCGTTTCAGACCTCCTCAAAAACTCTTCACCCCCAACTCAAGAAAACGATTATGAGTACCCCATTTGCAGATCATGAAGTCCAGGCAGCCAAGCCTGAAACCAATCGCACCTATCGGAAGCCTCTCTATGACGTGCGACCACTAGGCGATAGCTACGAGATTCGCGTTGTCATGCCCGGTGTGAGCAAACAAGGCGCCAACGTCTCACTCAATGGCCCCAAATTGGAGATCGTGGGCAAACGCGAGTCAACCCCGCCGGAAGACTGGCGTCCCGTCCTCACCGAACTCAACTGGAACGATTACCGACTCAATCTGGAACTTAATGTTCCCGTGGATGAGGCGGCCATCAAAGCGAACGTTGAAGACGGTGTGCTTCACCTGACGCTGCCCAAACCTGAGGACCAGAAACCACGGACCATCGAGATCCAGTAGCGTCCTTATCCGGACCGCCCCGCGAGCGATGATTTGCGGGGTGGTTCGGCCCTCCCCTTTTGGTTCTCCTTGGTGGACTTGGTGCGGGCGGGTTCTTTGCGACGGAATTGTCACGTGGAACCCGCTCGCTACGTCCAAATAACCCCCAACCTTTTTCGTCCAAACGGAACCATGAACAAAAACACCACCCTACTCCCTCATTCCATTGGGGAATCGGATGTCGCCATCGCGAGCGGTGTAGCTCGTTTACTCGACGCCAATGAACAGCTCGAACGTCGCTTGGTCGAAGCCGCGAAAACGGTCTCGACCAGTCACCGCATTGAAGTGCGGGCAATCGGTGAATCCCTTTACCGCCTGCTCGACCAACTCAACGGTCGCTTGGAAGTCTTTACCGAACCCGGCGCGATCGCCGCAAAAGGAGCAAAACTCCGCCTCCGCAACCTCGTCGTCCGTGGTGAGCACGACATCACCCGAGGTGCCAAAGAATTGCGCCAAATTCACGGGTTGGAGGCCCTTCATCGTTTTCAAGACGAGTGGACCGAAACCTACCTCGATTTTGCCAGCCAGCTCGGGGGCGCGCTCGACCCGACCTCTCCGGAAGCCGACGAAGATCTTCAGGAAGCAGCCTGAATTTGCCGTTTCGATACGGATTTCCGACTAGGCTTTCGCCAAAATCCGGATAGTCTACCGGTTGATGAACCACGTAGCAGCCGCCAAGCAAATCCTCGACACGATGCTGGGCTACCTGGGTTTCGTTGTCGAAATCGAGATCGACACTTCCCGGCCTGAGCCTTGCCTCCAGGTTTCCACGAACGAAGGTGAAATCCTCATCGGTCGTCACGGTGACCAAATGGATGATATTCAGTATCTGGTCAATCGCCTCCTCCAGAACCAAGACGAATCCGCCCCTCGGATTCGGGTCGATATCAATTTCTACCGCTCGATGAACGAGGATCGGCTTGTCGAAGAAATGGAGCGACTGGCTCAGCGCGTGATCAACACCGGCAAGCCGCTCCGGACGCGCCCGCTCAATTCTTACCATCGCCGGATCGTTCACAATCACTTCGCCGATCACGCCCAACTGAAAACGTCCAGTCCGCCCAGCCAGGAGCGGGTGAAACAGATTGAGCTCTCCCTCAAGGCGGAGTCGGCGTGAGCAATCGCTTCTTCGCGAAGTTGCGGAATCGAGGACGAAGCATCTCCGGGCGCGCCCTGGTTTTCTCCCTCCTTTTGGTGGCCATCGCCATCTTTGGCTTCTGGCTGAAGCATCGCGATCCGTTTTATTCGGCTCCCCGAGCCCTACGCAACGACATGGCGTCCACGTTTTTGACAACGTGGGACGAATACCTCACC
>CAYGQD010000094.1:0-24105 GCA_964351855.1 uncultured Verrucomicrobiales bacterium | reverse complement strand
GCTCGAAACATGGGAACACGAATGCGCTTCGCTTCCACGAATTTTAGGAATGGGCTCGAATCGGGATCTCTCAATTCGTGAAATTCATTCCCATTCAAAGGGCTGGAACCACCCAATCCGGGATCCCACCGTCCGCTTTTTGCTTCAGATAGTTCGCCTCAAACGGCTTCTCCACATCGAGTGGCGCATCTTCGTTCACCATGAGCGGCCGAGCTTTCGCCCACCAGGCTTCGTAGGCTTTGCGCAATTCAGCGGCAACTTCCGGGTGCTGATCCATGACGTTGGTCGTCTCACCGGGATCGTTCTCGATATCGTAGAGGGTGTCGGTCCCAACCAACCGCCATTTATCGCTTCGCACGGCAAACTTCCTGTCTTTGTAGCTATCGGGATTGGAATCTCCCTTGCCGAATTTCCCGCTCGCGCCCGTCTTGGGCCAGCGACCACCATGAAAAAACAAGGTTCGGTCGGCCCATTCGGCGTCGGGAGTTTCGATCAGCGGCATGAGGCTGCGCCCTTCCAAACCGAGGCTCGAAATATCGACTCCGACAAGATCGGCGAAGGTCGGGAAAATATCGATGTGACGGGCGAGCTGATCGAGATCGCGCCCCGCCTCCGTCTTCCCTGGAAGCCGGAAGAACAAAGGAACACGTGATCCCCCCTGATTCTGCGACCCTTTGCCACCTTTCATTCCTGCGTTGAAAATCCGCGAGCCTTTGGCACTGCCGTTATCGGTCGTGAAGATGAGCAGGGTATCGTTTGCGATTCCCCATTCGTCCAGCTTCTCCATGATCAACCCGATGTTCTCATCGATGTTCGTGATCATCCCAAAGAACGCCGCTGAATTCTCATCCTCTACGTGATCCCGATACATCGCCTTGTATTCCTCTCCGACAATGAAGGGACCATGCGGTGCGTTGGTAGGAATGTAGGCAAAGAAGGGCTGGTCCTTCTGCTCCCGAATCCAGCCGAGCGCCTCCTGCACAAACACATCGGTACAGAATCCCTTCGTCTTCACAAAGCTGCCGTTGTGGCGAATCGTCGGATCGAAGTAACTGTTCCCGGGAACGTCGCCTTGCGCCCCATCAAACCTCTGTCCGATACCGCCCGCACCATGGATAAACACCTCATCAAAGCCGCGACTACCAGGTTGATAATCATCCGCTTCGCCAAGGTGCCATTTCCCGAAAATGCCGGTGGTATAACCAGCATCCTGCAATGTTTCAGCGACGGTTGGCAACCCGAGCGCCATGCGTTCGCGTTCCAGAATCGTGTGAGTGACTCCCGCTTCAAATGGGTTGCGACCTGACATCAACGCAGCACGTGTGGGCGCGCAGGTCGGACTGACGTGGTAATCGGTAAACCGGGTGCTTTGGGAATAGAGCTTGTCGAGATTCGGCGTCTTCAGAAACGGATGCCCATGACAGGCGAGATCGCCGTAGCCCTGATCATCCGTGATGAAGAAGATGATATTGGGCTTCTTGTCAGCGTGAACCATGGCCAGAGAAAGGCCGAGCAACAGTGAAACCAGAAGGGATTTGGATGAACTAAACATGGGTTTTTGGGGCAAAGTGCTAGTTAAAGGCTTCTAGTTAAAGGATAGGCTGAGCGCCTCGATCATTGGTTTCGATTTGTTCTCCGTAGAGTCTTCGATTTTCACTTCGATCTGAAATCCAAATCCCTCTGGCAAACCGGACAAGTCCAGTTCGGCAGGAGTCTTCGCGATCTGTTTTGAGAATCCGGGAATGTAGTCGTAGGTCTCTTTGACCTCCTGCCACTCGGTCCATTGGTCGATCGTTTGGTCATTATCCGTATCGACACCAACGCGAGCCGTAACCGTCTCCACCCATGGTCCCGGGCTGACATAATCGGTTTTCTGCTGGGTGGCGAGATAGAACTGACCTTCGGCGAAACAAACGTCCGGATCCGGATGACCGTTCCCGATGTGATCGCACCAGGTAAATTGCTCATCGATCGACGGTGAGGTGAACCAACCGACGCTCATCTGGTGACCACCGGCGGGGTCATAATCGCCAAACAGGTAGTATTGGCCGCCGATCGCAATTGCGGCCCAATCTCCGTAAGCTTCTTGCTCCGGTTCGTGAATTTCGTACTCCGCGACGTTCGTTTTGTAGTTTTCCGGATCTTCCTTTGCCCAATGCGGGTGCGTGTAGGTGGCGATCTTTCCTGTCGGCGTGGTACGGTTATCGACCGCCGGTTTTCCGAAGACAAAATCTCCAAGTCCGGTTGGGCTGACGGCGTGACCGGCAAGCGGAGAATCCCAGGATCGTTTGTTGGCGGAGATCGGGCTCCAATCCTCGATGATGACATGCATGTTTCCATCGAGGTCGCGAATGAAGCCAGCATCGGAACCGTGGGAAGGATCCTTGACCGCGATCCCTTTGTTTTCGCCGGGCTCGCCATCCGTCAAATCGCTATCGACATAAACGTGCGGGTCCTGATCGTTGGGAAAGTCATAATAGATGTAGGCGTTGCCATCGACCATCTCAGCGTTGGTTACCCACTTCGAAAACCCTTCCGTCACCGGGCCGTGATGCACCCAGTTCTTCATATCGCGGCTCTGCCAGGCATGATAGCCGCCTTTCCCGGGCTTCAGCCCGCCGGGCGCGTTGTATTGATTTGGAAAACGCGTGGTTTGCAGCGGAATATCAAACCCTTCTAGCGTCGCCTCTGTCGGCGTAAACTTGGGTTGGGGTGCCGCCTGTTCGCCTTTCTTCTTTTTCGGCTTGCCACTTGAGTAGCGGCCAAACATCCAATAGTCATCCGGCCCCATCGTCAGCAAAACTGGAGCATCCGAGAGATTGGATGGCCCTAGATTCTCAATCGGATTCCAGTTCTGCCAGATCGCGGATTGCTGAATGGTCAATGCAGATGCGGAGCGTTTGTTATCGAAGGATTGAACCTTCGTGCTGAGCGTGCCGGATTCTGCGGTAGGGGAAGCGACTCCCTTTTCAAACGTGATGTTCTCAGAAGAAGCGATCTCCGAAGACCACTCGGCTTCACTCGCAATGTTCCAGGCATCGGCAGATACGAAGGACAAGAGAGACAGTGAAACTAGGCTCGTCAGGGGTATCGGTTTGGAAGATGAGTTTTTGTTCATGGTTTTTAGCGGTTGATGAATCGGTCAGGGGCGATGCTGTTGGCGTGGAAGCGGAAGGTGAGGGTGGGCTTTTCCTGTTGGCGCTGGACGGTGCCGGAGAGGAAGCCGCCTTGGACGCGGAGGAACTGGTGGTAGTCGTCGCGGTAGTCGCTTTGCTGCCAGCCACCGGCGTGCTCGTTGCTGGCGGGGCCGCAAGAGTATTCCCGAATCCCGGTTTCCGGGTGAATGGAGTGGTATTGCCAGTGCCGATCTCCGCAAACATCCTCAGCCGGATCCACATTCTGAATCTTCTCACCTACTTTCAGTCCCGTGGCTTGAAACGGAGCCGCGAGCGAGGTGCCGACACCAAACAGGGCGCAGAAGAAGGTGAGGAGAATCGATCGGGCAGGTAGGGGCATCTTCCTATCAACGCCATCGAGGGAGCAGAGCAACCGAAAATGTGGAGAACGCCCGCCTTGATAGCCTTGAGGTCGAGTCGTAGGACAGATTTGCAATCTGTCAGCGTCGGTCCAGCATTCGCGGGAAGCTGCGCGCGCTGGCTCTGCAGACAGATTGCAAATCTGTCCTACAGCGATCAACGACTCCTTCCCTCAGTCGCAATCTCACGCGTGGCACAGAGGGCGATCCTCGATATACTTCAGCCATGGCTCAAAACTCCTGGAGAATCGTCGGCATGACGGTATCCCTTCACCAACGATCGTTCGACCTGGTTGACCGATGACTTTGCCAATCGATCAGATTCGGGAAGCGTTCGAACGGCGTTTGGACGAATCGCTACGGATCGTGCTCACGGCTGAAACCGGCGCGGGAAAATCGACGCGAGTTCCCGTTTGGCTCGCCGAACGCTTCGAGAGCCTAATCCTCGTGGTCGAACCTCGACGGGTCGCCTGCGACGCTCTCGCAGAGTTCCTGTCTTCCCAACGCGGCGAGCAGGTCGGAGGCTATTTCGGGAGCCGGGTGCGATTCTCCGATCGTTCCAGTCAGGATACCAGAGTGCTGTTTTGCACGCCTGGCGTCGCCCTCCGCATGCTCACCGGTTCGACAACCCCGGGAGCGATCGTGGTCGATGAGTTCCACGAGCGCTCCTGGCAAATGGATCTTGTGGTGGCGGCGGCAGCCAGCCTGCCACGTCTCCTGGACGTTCCCCTGATTCTGACTTCGGCGACCATCGATGCCGAGTCGGCTGCCGCAACGCTCGGCGCATCGACTCTGCATGCGACTGGAAGAACGTTTCCCGTCGATGTTTCTTACGAACAGAGTTCGGCCGAACCGAGCACTCAGGATATCGGGACGCGCGTTGCAAGCGCGGTCGTGCAAGCGTTACAGGACCATGTTGGCGACGTGCTCGTCTTCCTCCCGGGCCTGAAGGAGATTCGAGCAGCCGAGTCGGCGCTCGGGCGCTGCCAAGAAGAGGTTCTGATTGTCCATGGATCGCAGTCCCCCGAGGTGATGCGTCGGGTGTTCCAGAGTTCCAAACGTCGCCGGATCTACCTTTCCACCAATGTGGCAGAGACCTCTATCACCCTGCCCGGAGTCCGGGTGGTGATCGATAGTGGCTTGGCGAAAACCCGGCTTCATCGTGCCGGGCGGGCGGTGCTGGCGACCGTGCCAATCTCTGATGCCTCTATGCAACAACGGGCCGGGCGAGCGGGACGCGTGGCCGCAGGAGTGTGCATTCGGTTGTGGTCGGCAAGCTATCGTCCCGAGCCTCATCCACGACCGGAGATCGAGCGCGTCGAGCTCGATGACTTGTTGCTTCAGGCCGCTGAACTCGGCCTCGCCGGAGACGCTTTTGGAAAAGCTACCTGGATCACACCTCCACCTGATTTCGCCGTAGAACGTGCACTTCATCGCCTTAGATCACTGTCAGCGTTCGATGGGGATGGCCTGACCGATCGAGGTAGGAAGCTGGTCCAACTTCCCGTTTCGAGTGACGAAGCCGCGTTGCTCGTTGGCGCACCGCCAGCGATGGATGCAACCCTCTGCGACCTGGTGGCGATTCTTCAGGGTCGAGGTTCGTTGTTGCGCAATCTCAACGATCTTCGCGCCGATGTGAGAGCCGCCGCCGAGGACGCCAGGGCGGAGCTGCTGCAGGGTATATCGGATGAGGTCACGACGAACCTGAAGTTGCTTCAAAAGGGAGTGGCGACCACTCATCAACTCAGCCGTCGGCGTCTCGATGAAGCGCGATCGATCAGCCGCCAACTCCGTGATCTCATCGGAGCAAAAGGCGAGTCGAGCAAAGGGCTCGCTGGGTACATTCTGACGCGACTCCCTTCGGCGGGATTTGTGAAGCGGCCGAGGGCCAGCAAGGAACGAGGGCGGGCGGTGCCTTGGGCGAACGGCAGTATCGAAGTGAAGGTGTATCCATTCGATCCGGTCGACCCCGCGACCGAATCTTGGAAGTCGAACGCCGCCGTCATCCTCGAAACCGAATGGCTCTCCCTGTCGAACGGAGTGTTCGGCGTTGGCCGAATGGTGTTGCCCACCGATCTGGAGACCCTCGCCACAGCCGGGCTCGGAGAATCGAAGCTCACGGACACCTCGCTTGAGAAAAAGTCACGGGGTCGAATCAAGATTCGCGCGGTTCGTAGTGTTCAACTTGCCGGGGTGACGCTCTCGAGTGGTGAAGTCGAACTGGGCGGTAATGATCTCCATCATGCCGTGGCGCGCTTCATCCTCGAGAATCGACTCTTCAAAGGGGCTGGTGATGCCGTCCGCGAGGTGCTGCACGCGTGGCGGTTGTTGGCAAGTTGGCGAGGCGAGCCTCTCTCCGAATACCAACGTCTGGGCGGGGCGATTCCGGAAGACGAAGCGGCTTGGCTCGCCCAACGGCTGGCGACGCTCGGAGTCGAGTCGGCGGCGGATCTGGCGCTGGTCGAAGCGAGCGATCTTCTCCCGAACGTGGAATCCGAAACTGGAATCCCTGCATGGGTCGCCGATCCGCTTTTGGAAGCGTTCCCGCGAGAGTGGAGTCATCAGGGCGGGACCTATTCCTGCACGGTGTTACCCGAGTCTCGGACCGTGCAATTGGAGCCGCTCAATCAAAAAGCCCGAAATTTGAAGGAGCCACCGGCCTGGGCCCTACCGGGATTCCATGGGTTTCGCGTGACCTACCTACAGGGTAGTCGAAAGTTGTCGCTGCGCTAATCGTCCCGTTTAGAATCCTCCTCCTCAATTCTAACAGCAATCAAGGGGCCCTCGGCGAACGGGAAACCCTGTTGAGCTAGCTCGGATCGGGCCATGAGTGATGAGCTTGTTTCCTTCCCGACTAGCCACTAAGGCGGCTTTCGGATCGTTGCGAAAATACTGGATCGCACGTCGGTCAAGGGCGCTTGTAAAACCTATTGTCCCGACAGTCCCTCAAGTGACGCCATCCATAAGCCTAGCCCATTGGTGGGCAACTGTAAAAAAGGGTCCGCACCCGTCGCGGAGCATCGCGCAGGCGGATCGTGTGGGAAAACTCTCTGCTAATTTACCCTGTATTGGGTGTGCTCAATACCGACTCACCAGCAAGTCCCGCTGCCAGAGCAGCTCCTTCGGCATGCGGTCCCAGAGTTTGAGGAAGAGCTCGTCGTGGCCGAGGGTTTGGGCGAGGAGCTTTTCGCGGTCGATCTTCATGAGTTCCGTCCATTGCTCGTAAGAGAAATCGAGGCCTTCCCAGTTGAGGTCTTCGTAATGCGGCATCCAGCCGATGGGGGTTTCCCGGGCGTGGCCGACGCCGATGACGCGGTCGACGATCCAGGAAAGGACGCGCATGTTGTCGCCGAAGCCGGGCCAGAGAAAGTTGCCGTTGTCGTCTTTGCGGAACCAGTTGACGTGGAACATGCGGGGCGGTTGGGAGATGGTTTTGCCCATCTTGAGCCAGTGGCGAAAGTAGTCGCCCATGTGGTAGCCGCAGAACGGGAGCATGGCGAACGGGTCGCGCCGCATTGCTCCAACTTGGCCTTCGGCGGCGGCGGTTTGTTCCGAGCCGACGGTCGCACCGAGGTAGACGCCGTGCTGCCAGTTGAAGCTTTGGAAGACGAGCGGGATCGTGGTCATGCGGCGTCCGCCGAAGACCATCGCGCCGATTTCGACGCCGTCGGGATCTTCCCAGGCATCGTCGATGATGGGGCAGTTGCGGGCCGGGGCCGTAAATCGGGCGTTGGGGTGGCTGGAGGGGATTTCCTTGCCGCTGTCGTCAGTCGTTCCCGGCGTCCAGTCCTTGCCTTTCCAGTCGATGAGATGGGCGGGTGTATCCGACGTCATGCCTTCCCACCAGATATCGCCGTCATCGGTCAGGGCGACATTCGTGAAAATGGTGTCGCGGGAGCAACAGGCCATCGCGACCGGATTGGTATCGGCGCTGGTGCCGGGGGCGACGCCGAAGAAGCCGGCTTCCGGATTAATGGCGCGGAGTTTCTTCCCTTCCGCATCCGGTTTGATCCAGGCGATGTCATCGCCGACGCAGGTCACTTCCCAACCTTGATCGGTGAAGACTTTGGGCGGAACCATCATCGCGAAGTTCGTCTTTCCGCAGGCGCTGGGGAAGGCGGCGGTGACATAGGTCTTTTTACCAGCCGGGTTTTTCACGCCGAGAATGAGCATGTGCTCCGCCATCCAGTTTTCGTCGCGGGCGATCGTGCTGGCGATGCGGAGCGCGAAACACTTTTTCCCAAGAAGCGCGTTACCGCCGTAGCCGGAGCCGAAACTGAGAATGGTTTTGTCCTCAGGGAAGTGGGCGATGTAGGTATTCTCCGGATTGCAGGGCCAGGCGACGTCGTCTTCCGGTTTCTCGATCGGGCTTCCCACGGAATGAACGCAGCGGACATAGTCGCGACGATCGCCGAGGACGTCCCAGATTTTCGGCGTAACCCGCGTCATGAGCCGCATGTTGACGACGACGTAGGGGGAATCGGAAAGTTCGATGCCGATCTTCGAAATGGGCGATCCCACCGGCCCCATGCTGAACGGGATGACGTAGAGCGTCCGACCTTTCATTGCGCCTTGGGAGAGCGAGTTGATCTTCTCCTTCATCTCCTCCGGCGGCATCCAGTTGTTGGTTGGACCGGCGTCGTCTTTGGAGACGGAGCAAATGAACGTGCGGCTTTCGACCCGAGCGACGTCGCGTGGATCCGAGCGGAACAGGAAACTGTTGGGCCGTTTCTCGTTGTTGAGCCTGACACAATCCTTCCGCTCCACCATCATGTCGAACAGCGCGGCGGCTTCCTCATCGGATCCGTCCACCCAATGCACACGGTCCGGTTCAAGCAGGCGCGTGATTCGGTTGACCCACCGGATCACGTCTTTGTTCTTTGTCGGTGGTTCGTTACGAAGAGGATAACTGCAAGATGGAGCGATCGTCTGTGCGTCGCCGGAGGGAGAATGACTCATAAAAATTGGAAATTGGATAGGTTATCGGGAGTACCGACCTTGCGAAGGGAAACAGACCCTGAACCGCGCCGGGAGTTGGGACCATAAACAGCCTCCGGAAGACTTCAAGAACTGTGCGGCTTCCCGTTGCGTCCAAAAATCCTGGCCAAGATCGCCAATTTCTCGGCTCAACTCGGTTGACTTGGTTCCCAACATTTCGGTCGCCCGAGTCTTCGACTCGACGTGGAAGGGGAGGGCGAACCTCCTACGGTCAAACTCCGCGTTTCATCGCGCCAATCTGCTTCGTCGCGATGCCGATGGGACGATCCACCGGGACACCGGCGCAGTCCAGTAGCGTGGTTAGCAGGTCACCCTGATTGCCTTGCGTATCCGGGAGAAATCGACCGGTCTGGATCGAGCCGCCTCCGCGTCCCGCCAGGATGAACGGCAAGTTGTTGCGGGTGTGCTTGCTTCCGTCTTCCAGGCCGGAACCCCACATCATGATGCAGTTGTCGAGCAGGGTCCCGTCGCCTTCTTTCAGGCTGTGCATCTTCTTCACCATGTAGGCGAATTGATCGATGTTGAACTTGGTGATCGCGGCGGTTTTGCGAATCTTTTCCTGATCCTTGTGGTTGTGGTGAGTCTGAGAGTGGTGCTCGTCGTTGAAGCCGAGTTCGGGATAGGGAACGCCGTTCGGGGTGGAGCCGATGTAGGTGCTGACGCGCGTTGTGTCGGTCTGGAAGGCGAGCACGTTGAGATCGCACATGACTTGCATGTATTCGCTGCGCTTGTCCCCCTCGGGGATCTTGATCTCGATGGGTGGGGAATCGGAATCCTGGCGTTTGCGGGGGCTGACTCCGGCTTTTTCCAGCGCGGCTTCTTTCTGGCGATACTCAATCGCGGCGATCCGGCGCTCGACGGCGCGAACACTGTCGAGGTATTCATCCAGCTTTTGCCGAGCGTTTTGCGGCAGCTTCTTGCGGAGGTCCCGGGCTCCTCCGATGACGAGGTCGAGCATCTGGCGGTCCAAGGGATCGCTCGGTGTGGCTTGACCGCGTTGGTTGGTCTTTCCGAAGAGGCGATTGAGCACGCTGCGGGGATTGATCTCGGCCGGGACGGTCTGGGTCGGGGAACGAAAGCTGCAATGCGAGTAGTAGGCCTCATGGAGCCCGGCCTGATTTTCCTTGTGCGTCTGTGGCATCGTGGCCAGCTCAAGAGAAGGGAGCGAGGTCAGCGCACCGACGTAGTTCGCCATGATCTGATCGGCGGAGATCGCGATATTGACGCGATTTCGAGTGTCGGCATCGGGCAAGATCGCGGTGAGCCAGGTGGAGAGTTCCAAGGCGTGAGGCGCGCCGTTGAAGGGGGCAATGGGAACGCCGGAAATACCCTTCATCATGAGACACTGGTCGAGCACCGGACGCAGCGATTCCAAGGCTGGCGGCGGAGACGTGAGATAGCTCTCCGGGGTAGTCGGCCAGAATTGATCCATGATCACCCCGTGTGGCATGTACATGAATCCGAGACGAACCGGCGGCTTGAAGGGCTTCTCTTTACCTGAATCCGCCCAACCCATCGTTTCCAACAGGGGCAAGGCGAGGGCTGCTCCGGCTCCTTTCAGGCAGGTGCGACGATCGATGAGGGCGGTTGTTTTCATGGTGGAATGGAGTCAGGGCTGCACGCGGCGATGCGTAAACGGATAACTGGTGACGATTTCAGAAAGGATCGACTGCAACCGATAACCCTCTTTGGCAATCGTTTCCATCAGCTGATCAACGACGACCTCGTCATAGCCCTCCAACGGGCGGCAAAGAGCGTAAGCTAGCAGTTTCTCAGTAAGGTTACGCGCCAACTCGCTCTCTCGCTCGGCGATGATGGCTTTTAGTTCTCTCGGGCTGGAGAACGACTTTCCGCCCGGAAGCTCTCCGGTCGCGTCAATCCTGCCGCCCGTATCATCTTGCTCACGCCAGCGACCGATCGCGTCAAAATTCTCAAGACCGAAGCCGATGGGATCGAGAATCTTGTGGCAGTTGGCGCAGGTAGAGTCGCTCACGTGCAGCTCCGTTCGCTGGCGCAGCGTCAGGTTTTCGACCGTTTTCTGATCCTGCTTCTCCAGCTCCGGGACGTTCGGAGGCGCGGGGGGCACGTGTTCGCCGAGCACTTGTTCGAGCACCCAGACCCCGCGTTTCACCGGACTGGTGCGATTGGGAAACGAAGTCGTCGCGAGCACGGCTGGCATCCCCAGAATTCCGCCACGGTTGGCATTCGTCAGGCTCACCTTGCGCATCTCCGGGCCGGTCACGGTCGCTTCCATCCCATAGATCACCGCCAGAGGGCCGTTGAGAAAGGTGTAATCGCTATCGACCAGACGGACCACGCTTTCGTTCTCCCGGAGAATGCTTTCGAAGAAGAGCCGCGCCTCATCCACCATCGCGGTGCGCAAGGTGGCGGTCATTTCTGGAAACATCTCGGGATCGAACACTTTCGTATCCAGCTCCCCAACGCCCAGCCATTGCGCTCCGAACCCGTCGAACAAGGCCCGCGAGCGGGGATCCGCGATCATGCGTTTTACCTGCGCCTTCAGGATCGCCGGTTCACGCAGCGTTCCCGCTTCCGCTAGTTCGAACAGGGTTTCATCCGGCATCGTCGACCAGAGCAAGTAGGAGAGACGGGATGCGAGTTGGTAGTTGTCCAACGGCACGATGATTTGGTCGGACGGAATTTCTTCCGCCGGAGTAATGAAGAGAAATTGAGGAGATACGAGAACCGCCTTGGTCATGAGGCGAAGGGAATCCGGATAGTCGAGCTGGTTCTCGCGGGCGAGGTCAAACACCTTCAAGAGCACCTCCAACTCCGCTTCTGTGGGTGGACGACGAAAGGCCTTTCGAGCGAGCGGCTTCACGAACGTCTTGGCCTCGGCCCGCAAATCCGCTCCGGCAGCCGGTAGCTCGCCCAGGAGTCGCTGTTTTACTTCGGGCTGATTCAGCACGTCATTGGCAATCCCGAGGTATTGTTCAGATTGGAGCGGGGATAGATTGTTGAGGAAACCCTCGCCGAGGACTTCCTCGGGCAATTCATCAACGATGTCCGGATTCACCCCGAAGAGATCGTTCAGAGTGTTTCCGTACTCCGTCTTCGTAAGCCGCCGAATCACGAAGAGTCCGGGATCTTTCGGGTTCAGGTACTTGATCTTCGCAATCCACTTCAGAAACTGTTCCCGCTCTTCATCGGTCGGCTGAAACTCATCTTCCGGAGGCATGTCGTGCGCTTTGACATTGGCGATCGCCTTCTTCCACTGTTGGCGGGAACCCGGCTCGCCGGGATTCTTCAGGGCACGTTCGAAATCGAGACCTCCGCGTTTCCTCCTCCTTCCATGGCAGTCGGTGCAGTATTCTTTGACAAACGGAGCCACGCCTTCCGCGAACGATTTCTTCGCATCCGCCTGAAGCGCCGCGAACTCCGCATCCTCCTCCGCCGAGGTGAACGATACCAAGCCGAGAAGGCCCAGGGGGATCAGCAAGCGCAGTCCAAATGTTCCGAAGTCTATCATTCGTGTTCGTCCCCCACAGACAACCAGGGGTGTCCGATGTTCATTGACGATGAACCGTGTGAATTCGCGCGATCCCTGTTTTAGTGGCGAAATGGAGAATTCCCGCCTTAGTCTTGGGCCAAACCTCATGAAAGCCCTTCTCTGCTGCTTCCTCGCCCTTACCGGAATCTCCTCCGCTCAGGAACCGCCCTACGACGTTTACCCAGATGCGGAACCTCCCTATTACCGCGTTCGTTACGAGGCGTCTGCGACTCCTGGAGCGTTGACTCTGCCCGTGAAATACACAATCTGGATTCCGCCTGGCGTTGAGACGCTGCGCGGAGTCGTGGTCCATCAGCATGGGTGCGGGGAAGGGTCCTGCAAGTCGGGGCTCACCGGGGCGTTCGATCTCCATTGGCAGGCGTTGGCCAAAAAACACGACTGCGCGTTGCTCGCTGCATCCTATGAGCAACCTCAAGAGGCCGATTGTCAGCTGTGGTGTGATCCGCGCAATGGATCGGATGCCGCGTTCCAGAAGTCGCTCATCGATCTTGGAAAGGCGTCTGGTCATCCGGAACTCGCAACCGTGCCGTGGGCGCTTTGGGGCCACAGCGGAGGTGCCTATTGGTCAGGAATCATGACCCTGCTCCACCCAGATCGCATCGCAGCTTCCTGGCTTCGGTCGGGCGTTCCGATGGTGGTTCCGCGTCCGGATCGACCCTCTGCGAAGATCGTTGAGATTCCTGACGAACCCATCCTAGTACCAATGATGCTCAACCCAGGCACCAAAGAAGGGGTGACGGTGAAGGACGGACGGTTTTCCAAACTGTGGTCAAATATGGAGCGGTTTCTCCATCCGGCGCGGGAGAGGGGAGGGCTCATCGGAGTTGCCGTTGATCCGCTCACCGGCCACGAATG
The DNA here is from genome assembly GCA_964351855.1 of uncultured Verrucomicrobiales bacterium. GTDB lineage: Bacteria > Verrucomicrobiota > Verrucomicrobiia > Verrucomicrobiales > DEV007 > JBCDHN01. The sequence continues at coordinate 11,185 of CAYGQD010000094.1, read as the reverse complement.
TGGGAACCAACGTTATCTGGCGATTCCTTGGCTGGATGCCTGCCTGAGCGCGCGATTGCCGGAGAAGGCGGGTGAGCCGCTTCATGCGATGCCAACCGACGAAGCCTGGCTGGCGCCGATCCTCGGAACCGAAGCCGTTCAGGCCGCCGAGTTTAAGGGAAACAAGGCCAAGTCGGTTTGGCTACCGAATGAAGCGATCGCAAAAGCATGGATGCATTATGTGAAGGACACCACGGTTCCTGACACCACTCCGCCGCCTGCGCCGACGAATTTTCAGGTCAAGAATGGCGAACTGACCTGGGATGCCGAAGCTGACCTCGAAAGTGGCATCGCCCATTTCATCATCGAGCGCGACGGCCAGGAGATCGCCACCGTCCCGGAGAAGCCAAAGAACCCGTTCGGTCGCCCGCTCTTCCAAGGACTGCAATACAGCGACACACCGTTGCAACCGCTGGCTGAAATGCGCTTCAGGGACAACGACGCGAAAGCCGGTGGAACTCACGAATACAAAGTGATTTCCGTGAACACGGTGGGGCTGAAATCGGAGTAGAACGGGACGCCGCCGATCAGTTAGTTGCCGGAAGGATCGCCGGTTTTGATAGTGATTAGCTCACGGGTTTCCGGGAGCTCGCTTTCTCCGTAGCCGGAGGGGAACTCGAACTTTACGATGCCGATCCCCGGGGCGAGGGAGATTCTGCTGACGAGGGCTTCGGGAGTGCTAATCTCATAGACCATGCATTGGAAACTACCGGCAGGGACGTCGACCTTCAGGTCGGTCTCGACAACTTTGGCCTGTTGCTTGAAATCAGGATCACCCACGGGATAGGTTTCTCCTTTCTTGGCCGGGTATTTAAAGAATAGTTGTTTCCGCTGGAGAACGAAACCTTTCGATTCAGGGTCTGGATCCGGGAGTAACTCTGCTTCCAGACCGCCTTCATCGCCAATTCTGACCCAGAACTCGTATCCGAATTCTTCGACCATGAACCATCGCTGCCCTTCGATGAATTCTTCTCCGGCGACGCGGCTGGTGTCCGTCATCGTATTCTCTACTTCCCCCTGTTCGTTGCGCTGTTCGACTTGGTAGGTCCAAATGGTTCCTACAGAGTAGGGGATTAACTCGGCATTCGCATCCGGAGCGCGAAGAACGAGGAAGATGCCACCGGCTAAGACGAGCGCGGCAAGGAGAAAGATTCCGAATGATTTCATAGAAGGAGTTTTGGGGAGTGTAGGGGCTAGCTTTTCCCGAAGCTAGGAGGAAAGCGGGGCTGGTGGTTCGGTCGTAAGTCCCGCCGCGTTCAGCAGGGTGGCCGCATCTGCCCAGGAAGCTTCATCCGGGCTAGGTTCGCTCCCTTTCGGGACGTAGAAAGAGCTTTCCAAAGCGGTCGATGCATAGTGGAGCACCCCGTTCTTCAGTTTGAGGTTCGTGATGATTTGATCGCGGGCGACGCCGTGCGCCTCTAAGAACGTGAGGATGGGAACGTGCCAGATGTCATTGAGGAGATGCCAGCTATCCCACGCCACTGTGGTTTCCGGTTTCAGCGGCAGGGGCACTTCCAGCTTGGCGGCTTCCATGATCTCCAGAACGGAAGCCCAGGACGCGTTGTCCGGTTTCGGTTCTTTTCCGGCTCCCACGTAAAAGGCCCCCTCTAATTCAGTGCCATCGTAATAGAAGACTTTGTTTTTAGAGCTCAGCTTGGCAATGACATCCTCCTTGGGAATTCCTTTCGCGACCAGAAAATCGAGGATCGGAACGCACCAGCGTTCTCCACTGAAATGCCACTTGTCCCACTTGATGCCGACATTCGGCTTCTCATAGGGCTTCGGAGGAGAAACCTCGCCTGGTAGTAGGCTGAGAAACCAGTCTTTTTCGACGGCGGTTCCCGGGCAGGACTTCGTGGTTCTGGGATCGTCTCGGTGAAACAAGATGGTTTTCTCGTTCGCCGACAAATTCAACCAATCCAAAAGAACTCGGACCGTATCTGCGGTGTTTTGCCAGCATCGTAAGCCTCGGCCGGACTTGGGATCCTCTCTTCCCCTGTCGTAATATCCGAGCACCTCGATTCCAATCGATCGGGAGTTGAAACTGGAGGCGTGAATTCCCTTCTTTTCGAAGGCACACATCCCGAACACCTCGTCTTCGTCGATGAAGAGATGAGGTCCCGTGGTCCATCCTTTCTTCCATCCATAAGACGTTTTCTTGTCCTTCTGGTAGTAGGCTTGGATGTTTTTGATGTGTTGAACGGTGAGGCCATCCTTTCGCTGCGCAAGGGATGGGGCCGCCGTGTGGTGCAGGGTGATGCTATCAACCCAACTCGGTTTTTTTCGATGTTGAAGATACTCTTTCAGAGACGAAGGAGTCCAGACGATACCTACATTTTCAAAGCCCATGATGTGATCTAAACAGAGGGCGGAGAGGATGGCAATCCAATTTCAGACGATTTAGGGGGCGTTCGGGAAAATGGGAACACGAATGCGCTTCGCTTCCACGAATTTTAGGAATGGGCGCGAATCGAGATCTCTCCATTCGTGAAATTCATTTCCATTCGGATACCATTCGCGTCCAAAACTACATCTAACGAACGCAACCTAATGCGAATGTGGGAAGGGAAGGGTTCCTTCTTGAGAACATGACGGGGAAGCGCTTAGTCTCGAAGAAATGAAGCCCCTTCCCATCCTTTTCGCCCTGTTTCTCGCGGCTGCCACGGTATCCGCCGCAGACCGCCCCAACATCATCTACATCATGGCCGATGATCTCGGCTGGGCGGAGCTGGGGAGCTACGGGCAAGAGAAAATCAAAACGCCGAACCTCGACCGGCTCGCAGCGGAAGGGATTCGCTTCACGCAGCACTACACCAGTGCCCCGGTCTGTGCTCCCGCCCGCTACTCGCTCATGACGGGAAGGCACGCCGGCCATTCCGTCGTGCGAAACAATTTTGAGGTCGGCAGTTGGGACTCGCATCAAGGGCAATACCCGATGCCAGCCGATGAGATCACGATCGCCGAAATGCTGAAGAAGGTAGGCTACGCCACCGGCGCGTTCGGCAAATGGGGGATCGGCCAGCCCGGGTCGGAAGGCGATCCGCTCAAGCAGGGATTCGACCGCTTCTTCGGCTACAACTGTCAGCGCCACGCCCATAATCTGTTCCCGGAGTACATCGTCGATCAGGATGAGCGCGTCCCGCTCGAAGGCAATACCGCAACCGTTTACGGAAAGCAGTATGCGCCCCATCTCATCGCCGAAGCCGCGCTCGCCTTCGTGGATGAGAACAAGGACAAGCCGTTCTTTATGTATTACCCGACCGTCATTCCTCACCTTGCCTTGCAGGTGCCCTACGACGAGCTTTCGCCTTATCTCAACGAGTGGGATGAAACGCCCTATATCGGCAAAAGCTACCAGCCGCACCCAACACCTCGTGCCGCCTATGCCGCGATGATCTCTCACATGGATCGCCAGATCGGGCGTCTCATGACGAAGCTGGAAGAACTCGGCCTCGCTGAGAACACCGTTATCTTCTTCACCTCTGACAACGGCACCACCTTTCTCAAAGAGCAGGTCGATTACGAATTCTTCAACAGCGTCGCCGGACTTCGTGGATTGAAAGGCGAAGTCTACGAAGGCGGCATTCGTGTTCCCATGATCGTGCGTTGGCCTGGCAACATCGAGGCCGACAGGACCACGGATCATCCCAGCGCCCACTACGACGCCCTCGCCACCATCGCAGACATCGTCGGGGTTACGCCCGAATCCGACCACGACGGGATCAGCTACCTCCCAACGCTCCTTGGGAAAGAGCAACCGATTCACGACTACCTCGTCTGGGACTTCGCCGGTTACGGCGGACAAGTCGCCCTGCGTCAGGGAAACTGGAAAGCGATCATCCGAAATCTCCAGAAGAATCCCGACGCGAAGATGGAACTCTACGATCTTAGCAACGACCCCTCAGAGTCCAACGACCTCGCGGAAACGCTTCCCGAAAAGGTCGCCGAACTGACGCAAACGCTCATTGACGCCCGCGACGAGCCCGAGGTCGAGAAATTCCGGTTTTGGAAGTATTGATGCGACTCCTTTTTTCACCATTCACTGACTCTGCAAAACTGATCGCAAGTAATTCGTCATGTCGGCCAAGGGCCGGCTCAACGCCGTTGGAATACGCTTGGCCATCACCCAAGAAGTCACCGGCCAAATCGGGCCTGCTCGGGCACTTGCATCAGGTAGCTGTCCTGGATTCGATCCTCCCGCTGTTCGAGGGCGCGGAGAAGATTCCGGTAAGCGTTTCGTGACGACCAGGCATCCCGGGCGAATTGGCTGACCGGTTGATCGTCCTGGATGGTCCTTTCGAATTGAGACAGCAGCTTGCTGTCGATGAGATCCCTGTATTTCGAGAGAAACTCGTAGCCGCGTTCAAACACGTGATCGGCCGCCCGCCCATCGCATACACATCGCTCAAGGCATTCGCCGCCGCGATCTGGCCGTAGAGGAAGGGATCATCGACCGGCGGCGTGATGAAATCCGCGGTGCTGATGATCGCCGTATCATCGTTGATCCGATACACCCCGGCATCATCATTCGTATCGAATCCGACCAGCAGATTCGGGTCCTGATTCTTCGGCAGGCCTGCCAGCAGTTCCGTGAGCCCGACCGGACTCAGTTTCGCCGCTCAGCCACAGGTTTTCGCCAAGCTCGTTAGCGTCGCTTTTTGGAAAGGGAGTTTCATTCGGATTTGTCGGTTGGGGTGAAGGGAACTGACAGGGTGCGTTTAAAAGATGAGGTGAGGTGCGCTGCGAGCGATTTTTTTGGCTGGGATTGATGGCTCGGGGCGGCGATGAGCTTCCTCACAAAGCCCCGAACAGCAATTCCAGCCGGAAAAAGCGCCGCATCTCAAGATTGGCGAAGCGATTTTTACGAAAAACTGATCTACGTTGCGCGGCCATCTCATTTTTCAAACGCACCCTGAGATAGAGTTCGACCGGTTGATCGGCGCGGTCAAAATGTTTTCGGGGTGGAGACGGAGGCAACCGTCGCCCCCCAGCCCGGAATTCGTGAAATTTCGTGCTCATTCGTGTTCCCAAACCCCCATCAACCCCCGCTCTTCCCGAATTCAGCATTGGCGGTCCCGTTTCACGCCTTGCTGGAACCGGAAAAATCGTTGTTGAACCCGAAACCTTCCATGATGGAGCAAGTTCTCGGCTTTCTGGAGAAAGATCCAGCGCGATCAAAACCTTTTCGAGGTCGGAAATGGAGGCACCCGTCGAGCCCTCAAGCCCCGTATTCGTGAAACTTCGTGGCAATTCGTGTTCCAAACCCCCATCAACCCCCGCTCCTACCAAATCCAACGTTCTTCGTCCCGTTTCACCCCTTGCTGGAACCGGAAAAATCGTTGCTGGAACCGGAAAAATCCTTGTTAAAGCCGAAACATTCGTTGCTGGAGAAAGATGCAGCGTTGTTGGAACCAAAAATTTCCTTGCTGGAGAAAGATGACGCCTTGATAGAACCGGAAGAATCGTTGTTACACCTAAAAATTATGATAATAATCGCAAAATTGTCCTATTGGCGTGAGAAGAATCCTTGATGGAGGAGAAATTGGGCATTTTTGGGGCAAAATGGCTCTCGGGGGCGTTCGGAGTTGGCCTGCGAGTGGAGCGCAAGTGGAGGAATTTACAAAATCCGCTTTGGAAGGAACGTAACCATTTCATCTCTGCCCGACGTAAGCTGAGGTGATAGTACTTGGGAAAACTAGGGGGTCATGAAGTTCACCGCAAGAAAAGCCCTCCCTAAAATCCTATTCACGGCAGGCGTCCCACTTGTGGACAACCTCTTGATGAATTTGGAATAGCTTCCACAGAGTCTTAACGTTGCCAGGTTTGACACCATCAACGAGCGAGCCATGGAATACGCCAACCAGTACTACGAGGCCGGAATAATGCGTGGCGATGACTATGCCGAAGTTCAGAGACAATTTGAGGAAGATCGCTAGATTCATCCATTACGCATTGTGAGCTAGTCTTCTTCGACCAAATCCGAATGTAGGATCTCAGCCTGTCCATTAATCACATCTCCATTTTGCTGAAGCGCGTATCGAAACGCACGCGTGGCTCTTTGGTCTTCAATGCTTTTGAGATCGGAAATAATCAAAGTAGAGGTCAAATCTTTGAGTCTCTCTGCGGAAGAAAATTCCTCAAGGATCTTCAAATCAATAGTCCTAGTGAATGTCGTCCTCTGCCCGTTAGAACTGGTCATAATATGCAAAAACGTCCTTAAGATCCATAAAGAGTCATCTGGCGAATTCAGCTCGCCTCGAAGATAGGCTCGAACGTCATCAATTCCCGCCCATTCCTTCCAACGATAAAGAATATAGGTTAAGTGGGGAAGCTCACGAAGCTTAGATTTTTGGGAACGTATTTTCCCTGTTACTAAGCGAATGAAAGAGCGAGCATCCGATTCTTTTAGTAGAAAGTGATCATCGTCGTCCCTACCGCGCGTTTCAAACGCAGCCAAAAAAACCGGAAGAGAAACGCCTTTCGAACTTCCGACACCTTCTCGGAGCGGTTTCAATCGCTCACCTTCCTCTAGATTCTCCTTTAGGGCTTTCCGAATCCAAAACCGAGCTATTTCGTGGCAACCAAACCCTGTAAGATTCTGCCGGTCGGCTTCTGGGAACTGATCCGCAGCGTCGCAAAGAGTCGAAATAAATCCAGACAAATCCATCGGATAACTTCCAGAGAGATTTGCATCCAAAATTTGGAAGGCCTTCAACAATTCACCACGGCCTTTCAGACGCTCACACGACGCCGAAAACGTAAGCGGATTCGTTAAGCTGCGCTTTAATGTGTCGATTTCGGCCTGGGAAACGCCTTCGGAAAAACTCAGCGAAAAATACCGATCAAACATATCAGAAGTCCCAACTCTCAACTCTCGAATTAGTCCTCCGTCATCTGGATCTCCTCCGGCAGCATACGGAAACAAGCTCGCAAGGATAGACCTCACTTCGTCTCTCCGATTTTCGGGAGCTAGGTTCACTATTGCCGTGAATTGCTCATCCCGAAACGTTTCTCTATCTGATGACGAAATTATTCTTCTCTTATATGTGCCCACGAGCAAATCACGATTCAAAGGAAGAGATTCAAACACGGAAGATTCGTAAAGGCGAAGTACTTCAAGGGTCAATAGGTCGACCGGATTCAATTCAAACGTATTACCATTTCTCATTAAGCCCGCCTGGAAAGCATAGCTGTTCAGGAATCGGTAAACTCGTCGCAAGTTCGTGAAGTAATTCTTTAGACCGGAATTCCACATAATGGCATATCTTGACCGATTCCAACGTTCGGCAACCTCCGTCCGTCCAACGACCCGGTCCAGGCCATCAAAAAGTGCTTGATGCACATTTGCCAACGGCGGGTGCGGGACATGAAACATGACTTGAATGATCTTGTCTAAAAACGCATCGCCTTTTCCTCCCGAAATTTCATCTAATGCGGCGGCCACGATTGCTCGGTCGAAAAGCAAAAGGTAAGTGAGATTCGGAAAGTCTCCATTTACCTTAACCAACTGCACGATTTCGCGAATTTCGGATGTCGTAAGCCGATCTATATCATCAATTACGACGATGATTGGTGAAGTCAACTTGGCCATCGCGGCAGTTAGGGCTTGTTTGGGATTCTCCCTTGTTTCTCCATCATTCTGTTTTTCAGCTTCGGCGACATCTGCGGCTTGTTCGAGAATCTTACCGGTCGATTGAAGTGCGCTGCCTGTGCCGCCGAGCACGAGGCTTGAACCCGGAATAGCCAAGTCACTTGCTTTCCCTAGCCAATGTAACGAACTCCCAGTAAACGTTACCCACTTTGCGTATCGTTGGAATTGATTAACAACCTCTTGTTCCTGAGAGACGCCATCACTTTTGGGACCTGTCTTAGCTAGGGCCGACTCAATAGCTTCAAAAAACGCGGCACTTACAGAATCACGTCCAGAAAATTGCCAAGGATTGAAGTCAATGAAATTTGGCTTCTTCCCGCGTCCTTTCTGAAGTTGTTCCAGAACCATATTCTTAAGCGAAGTTTTTCCACATCCCCACTCACCACAAAGCCCAACCGCAAGGGATGAGTTTCCTTTCCAAGCCCGTAGTTGATCTGCCAACCCTGTTGCAAATCCCGACCGATTAAGGACATCAAAATCAGACTTGGTTATAGGTTGATCTGATGCGAGATCTCCTTGTCGTTTTCTTTTTCGCGTCTTGGCCATAACCGACATTTGCACAAAATGGCGACTCGTGAACGTCAATTTATTACCTACGCAGATGAGCTTGAACAACCTTTCAAAGTAACCAAAGCAATCCTACCTCAAAACAGCATTGCCCAGAGCGCGTAAAATATGGATGCGTTATTGGGGATGCGTTATTGGAATCCCGCTTCAAGGCTTTTTGACCGTCAGCCCAACCGGTTCCGGGCGAATGTTGGTGTGGGCACCACACGCTGATCCGACTGCGGGTGTATTTCCCGCCCCGTCCTTCAGAACTTCAGCAACGTTTATTGGGGACAGACCTTTCTTACACGGACCATCAAAACTTCCTGGCTTTTAACAAAAATTTCTCATTGCCGCAATGCTCGACACCGAAATTTGAAATTTGGGGACCAAATCCCTCCCCAAGCCTTTCGGCCTGGCCCGATCCGTTAGCCTTAGCGCGCAAGAGTTGGCGTGGTCACGGCACACCAAGTTTCAAGATGCTATGGGGGTTGCCAGCCAAGAAAGATTCCTTGGAAATCAAGGAACCTGAACCTAACTGACAACCCCCATAGCATCTTGCGAATTCCCTAGATCCCTCAAGGTCGGAGCTTTCTCTGCACGACGTGGGACCGGCTTCATCTGCTCGGGAATCAGGCCCAACCGCTCCGACGGCAGAATTTCACCTGACGACAGCTGTTCGAGATATTCGGTCTCAGCATCATCTTCAAACTCTTCAAGATGCTCAGGGCTAAGCATTTCTCCCGATACAGTTTGGTGATCCCCTACAAAGACTTTTTCCCAGTTGGTGGCCATCCTAACACAGAGATACTGATATTACGGAAAGTCAAAATAAATGTTGTTGGATACCTAGAAATTAACCGCTCCAGTTTCGTTTGAGATGGTTGAAACCCTCCCCTTTTCGGCCTAACCGTTGCCCTATCATGGGCACGAAAGCGATTATCAGCAGCACGTTCACAGACCTCAAGGACTACCGCGAGGTCGTCATCAACGCCTGTCGGGGGATGGATTTCATCGACGAGTGCATGGAGCGGTCCACATCCACCCATCAGTCCACCGTGGAGAATTCGATGAACTATGTGGAAACCTCCGATATCTACATCGGGATCTTCGCCTTCCGTTACGGAACCGTCCCGGATGGAGCAGACATCTCCATCACCGAAATGGAGCTGAATCGGGCCAAAGAGTTGGGCCACGACATGCTCATTTTCATCGCCGACGAGGATGAGGTGGTTCCCATTCCAAACAAGCATCGCGAAACCGGCGTAGGAGCGGAAAAACTCCGCCAACTCAAAGAGCGTCTCGATAAAACCTATACCTGTGCCCGTTTCACGACGCCAGATAGCCTCAACGCCCTGGTTATCCAGTCGCTTTCCGATCTCCGCGACAAAAAATACCACACCCAAGCCTCAGAACCAGCCATCCCTCCACCAACCGATCCCAACTCCGCGATCGAAGCCTACCGCGAGCGGATGATCGAGGAAACCGGCTCGCTCTCGCTCATGGGCCTGGGCTCCCAGGTGGGCGACATCAAGCTGGCGATTGGTGACGCTTATGTGGAACTGGAGACCAAGGAAATCGCCCCGGCGCAGCGCGACATCGGCCATTCGCACGATCCGAATGCGATGGAACGCATCGAGCGGGATGAACGCGTCACGCTCACCGAATTGTTCCCCAAGGCGCTGGCCAATCAACCGCCCCGGAATGCCGTCCTCATTCTCGGCGATCCCGGTGCGGGCAAAACTACCGCCGCGCGGCGCATTTTCTGGGAACTGGCCACAGGCAAGGCTTCCCCGGCGGATTTCCACCTGCCCGACGACATGTTTCCGGTCTTTCTCCGCCTCCAGCATCTGGTTCCGTCAGACCTCCTTCGCAAATCCACCCAAATTCCGGAATATTTCGCCCAAACCAACTTTCTTGAGGACTTTCTCGACCGCCAAACCTGGAACCCCGATCTCCCCGAAGAACTGGGCCGCCCCGGCGCCGCGTTGTGGAAAAAGGGGCGCCTCCTCTGGATTCTAGACGGGTTGGATGAAATCCCCAACGCAGATGCCCGCGACCGCACCTTGGCCGCGATCGCCAAAGCGGTCGCCGCGCGTCATCCGGTCATGCACGACCGTTTCCTCGTCACCTCCCGCTTCAGCGGTACGGATGGCGAGGAAGTCCGCGTGCCAGATTGTTTCGCCCGTTTCGAGGTCAAGAGCCTCCCCAAGCCCAAGCGCGAAGAGTTGATCCGCCGCTTTTTCGATAACGTGGCCAAGGGAATCGTGGGTGACAAACCGGAGGCCGCCACCCTGGCCGCAGAACGCTCCAAAGGCCTGCTCGCCGAGCTGGACGAATGGGAGAAACAGCCCCGCATTCGCGACATCGCAGGCAATCCTCTCATCCTCACGATTATCTGCACGGTCTACTGGGATTTCCAGCACCTGCCCCACGGCCGGGCCGACCTTTACGACCGTTGCGCCAGCGTGTTTCTGGAACATCGCCCCGCTCAAAAAGCTGGCGAACAAGAGCGCCCGTTTGACCAAAAGGCCGCTCGGAGCGTGCTCGGTGCCCTGGCCTGGTGGATGCACGAACGCAAAGTGCGTGGAGCCTCCCTCGAAGACCTTGGTGACGTGGCCGCGCCTGCCTTGGCCAAGGTGGGCGATTCCGTCCTCGGCGGCGACGGCGCGGATTTCATCCGCGAGCACATGGGCCGCCAGTGTGGCATCCTCGTTTCCTCAGCCGGACAGCGCGAGTTTCTCCACCTCACCTTTCAGGAGTTTTTCGCTGCGGAACACGCCCGCACCAGCCGTCAAATGGCTCGCCTGGCTGACGGGGTAATCGACAAATGGTGGCGCGAACCGGCGGCCCATGCGCTTCGTCTTGGCGGGGAGTTCGACGCGGAAGACTTCTTTCAACAGTTGCTCACCGGCGGCGCGCTTCAGGCCCTGGCCGACGAGCCGGAGT
>CAYGQD010000093.1:21800-24118 GCA_964351855.1 uncultured Verrucomicrobiales bacterium | reverse complement strand
TGGCCAGCGATTGGCGCGAAATGGCATTCAGAACCAGGAAAGCGCCGATGTTTCGGACGAGGCGTGTCCCGAGACACGGTGAGTGCGCAACATCAAGGTTGACGCCGTTAGGGATGCCATCTCGCGCCAATCGCGCCGGGGCTCATGAAGAAGGCAGGCTAGGAGCCTGTCGGACTTCGCCCGCCCGGCTCCGAAAATCGGGGATTCGACCAAAACTCCCCTTCGTTTTCGTCGTTTGTGTCTCCACAAATCCCTCAAACTTATGGAAGTTTTGACTCGAACCTCGATCTTCTCGCCAGGACGCTCTAAGTCCGACAGACTCCTAGCCAGCCTTTTTCGAATGCTGGTTGACGACCTTCCTCCTCAGCGGCAACCGTTCACCATGAAACCCCTTTTCGTTTCCCTCATTGTTGGATGGATGCTGGCGGCAGCGGCACCCGCACTGTTCGCTGAAAAGCCCAATGTCCTCTTTATCGCGATCGACGACCTGAACGACTGGATCGGCCCGCTCCAGGGTCATCCTCAGGTGAAAACGCCGCATCTCGACAAGCTGGCCCAGTGCGGAACCACCTTCCTCAATGCTCATTGCCAGGCACCGCTTTGCAATCCTTCCCGCACCAGTCTCCTCACGGGATTACGCCCCACCACCACCGGGGTGTATTCCCTGCAACCCTGGTTCCGAACCGTTGCCGGGCTCGAAGATCATGTGACCCTGCCGCAGTATTTCCAGAAGCACGGCTATACGACCTATTCCGGAGGAAAGATCTATCACGGCGGATATGGCCGACAGAAGGGCGACGCCGAGTTCCAAAACATGGGACCGGGCGCGAGTGGAAAACCGTTTCCGCCGGAGCGATTGGTGCAAAACACGCCCCAGCCGCATAAGCTGGTCGATTGGGGAACCTTTCCCCACCGCGATGAAGACAAGGGCGACTGGATTGTCGCGGATTGGGCCGTGGACGTGCTCGACTCCAAGCCCGAGGGCCCCTTTTTCCTCTCCTGCGGCTTCTTCCTCCCCCACGTGCCCTGTTTCGCGACGCAACGTTGGTTCGACCTCTACCCCACAGAAACGACCCAGCTGCCCCCGATTCTGGAAGGCGACCGCGATGACACCCCCCGCTTCAGCTGGTACACCCACTGGAGCCTCCCGGAGCCACGGCTCAAGTTTCTGGAAGAGGAAGGCGAAACCTTAAATCTGACGCGCAGCTATCTGGCCACGATCAGCTTTGTCGATAGCCAGGTCGGTCGGGTGCTCGATGCCCTGGAACGCAACGGAATGGCGGACAACACCATGATCGTGCTCTGGAGTGATCACGGCTGGCACCTCGGCGAGAAACAAATCACCGGGAAAAACACGCTCTGGGATCGCAGCACCCGGGTGCCGCTCATCTTCGCGGGGAAGGGAATCGCTCACGATGCGAAGTCTCATCAGCCCGCCGAATTGCTGGATATCTATCCCACGCTCCTGGATCTCTGCGGTCTGCCCATCAATCCGGAAATCGAAGGACTGAGCCTGATGCCGCAATTGAAAGATGCATCGACCAAGCGTCTCCGCCCCGCGATCACCACGCAAAGTCCCGGCAATCACGGGGTTCGGACCGAAGGATGGCGCTACATTCAGTATGCGGATGGCTCGGAAGAACTCTACGACATGATTCAAGATCCCAACGAATGGACGAATCTGGCGGACCATTCTGAATATGACGCAGTGAAGGCGATTCTGGCGAACTGGTTGCCCAAATCCGAAGCCAAACCCGCTCCCGGGAGCAAATCCCGGCTCCTTGAGTTGAAGGAAGATGGTCGGGTCTTTTGGGAACTGGAAGAGATCCCGGCAAACGCGCCCATTCCCGAGATTTAACCTGCGCCCTACTCCGGTCGCAAGATGCGGCCCACGATCCCTTTCCGGTCCGAGTTGACCACGTTTCTGGGATCGAACCGGTAGGTCAGCGTCTTGATTTTCACGGCGCGGTTTCCCCATCCGGCTTGGGTGACGGCGACTTGGATTTTCAAAGGAAGGTGGTAGCCCTCCCAAAGAAACGGGGAAACTTCCGCTCCGAATTCGCCCTCCTCGCCGGACTTCCGCAGAATCGGCTCGCGGAGGATGCTCTGGTCTTCCGCGTCCAAGATATCGATGGTCGCCTCGGCAAAGGCTGACGGCAGACCACCGCTCGTGGCGATGGCAGCCAGGAGCAGCTTGTGTTCATCCTGATCCAAACCCGCGAAGATCGGTCGCCCGCCCTCCGCGATTTCCGCATCCAGGCTTTCGAAAACTTGGCGGAGTTTCTGCGTTCCCGGCGTGATGGCAACGGCTCCACTGG
>CAYGQD010000093.1:0-21790 GCA_964351855.1 uncultured Verrucomicrobiales bacterium | reverse complement strand
CTTTACCACTTCAACGACCACGCCAACCGTGGCCCGATCCTCCCCGTCCGTCACTTCCACTGCCAGTTGAAAACTGGGACGCACTTCGGGATCCAAGGCGCTGGGATTGTTCACCTCCAGATCTCCGGTGGCACCATCAATCCGAAAGGCGCTGTCCACGTTTCCGTCTGGTAACAGGTAAAAACCTAAAGGCGTTTCGCTATCGACATCGCCGACCTGAATTTGCAGCACCTGCACGCCCTCCGGGCTGAAGGCGCGGACTCGGGCTTTGGGGAGATCGATATCAGTTTCGGTGCTCATCGCTTTACCATAGCTCGATTTTGAAACTTCGCAGAATGAACCCGAGGGCGACGAAACAAACGAACGTCAGGACGATTCCGAGACCGAGAGCGGCCCAGAAGCTCCAATTCCGATTCAAGAGCCAGGGAATGAGCAGAAACATCGGCATGGTCGGTAAAACATACCAGAAGGTGAGGTAGGCATGGGTCCCGATTTTCTCCGTTCCCTGTTTCTCCACATAGAGCCAGATCATCGTCAGCGTGGTCACCAGAGGCAAGGCCCCGAGCAACGCGCCGACTTTGTCGTTCAGCTTCGCGGTTTCTGACACCGCCACGATCAATGCGGCGGTGATGAGGAATTTCAGCCAGATCGGCATCGCTCGGACAGGCCCTAAATTGCCGGATCAAACCGGAACAGACGTCCGTCCCAGTTCAGCATGACGACCTCACCATCCAGATCCGGGCAAAACGCCGTCGGCTGAATCAGTTCTTCCGCAGCCGGCCGCAGCAGCTCGATCTCATCGACCACCTTCCCTTGGGAGGGATCGTATTTGAGCGCCCAGAGATTCCCGGTCTTCCAGTCGCCCACCATGTAATAGCCGTTCAGCGCGGGATTCTTGCTTCCGCGATAGACGTAACCGCCGGTGATGCTCAGGCCTTCCGTGTGATCGTATTCCCAGACCGGCTCGATGAATTCAACCCCCGGCTTCGGCGAGCGCTGCTTCTGCCCCATGGCTAGCGCGTCCATCATCTTCTCCCGCTCAAAGAAGTCATGCTTTCCTTCGCGATGTTCCCAGCCGTAGTTGCCGCCCTTTTCGATGAGGTTGACCTCTTCCCAGAGGTTTTGTCCGACGTCTGCGAGCCAGAACAAACCGGTCTCCGGGTCGATCGAAGCTCCCCAAGGATTCCGCAGACCCAGCGCGTAGATCTCCGGTGAGGCGTTGGGGGTCCCGACGAAGGGATTGTCCGCCGGAATTCCGTATTCGCGCCCGGGCGAGCTTCCATCGACATCGATGCGCAAAACCTTTCCGTTCCAGCGCGTCAACTTCTGCGAGAGCATGAAAACGCCGTTCTTAAACCCGCCATCGCCCACGCAGATGTAGAGAAAACCGTCGTCCGGTCCGAACAAGAGATTGCCGCTGTTGTGGTTCCACTCGGGTTGTTGGATTTCGAGCAAAATTCGCTCCGTCGAGAGATCCGCAAGATTCGGGTCCGCTGCGGAAACCTGAATTTCGCTGATGACGCTGCGTTTCGGCCCTTGCTGGCTGTAATAGATGTAGAATTTCCCGTTCTCGGCAAACTTCGGATGAAAAGCGAGCCCGAGGAGCCCTTCTTCAAAATCACGCTCCGCCATGGCCCGATCCGAAATATCGAGGAACACGGAAGATTCCTTCTCCCCCAGAATTTTGATCCTTCCCGTCTGTTCCACGAGGAACTGTCGGTCCGTACCATCCGGAGGCGATAGTAGAGTGATGGGGCGCTCGAACGTTTGATCGGCAAAAATCGGGGTGAGCTTAACGCTGCCTGCCTGAGCCGAGGCCAGTGCCAGGATACCGGTGAGTAAGAAAAGGAAGGGTTTTTTCATCATCAATTCCCCACTTTGGGCGGGTAAAAGATAATGTCATCTCCAATTCTTGGGGCATTTGAGTTTGGCTCCGTCGGCGGGATGTAGCCCAACAGGCCGCAGGTCGCCGTATTTCCCTCCGTCGTTTCGACGATCGCAATGATGACCAACTCCCCTTTTCGCCGAATCCCGAGCCGCTTTCCGGGTACCAACTGGTCTCCCGAAGTGATCGCGACAATCACAAAGCCGAAATCCGCGTTGAACGCCTTTACCGAGCCAATCTTCGGCGCATCGCTCACGCCCGACTCATTCGTCTGACGAACTTGAGCGAATAGAAACGTCGCGGCGCTAATGAGCAATCCAATCATTAGCACCGAGAAAAAACGTCGTCTCGATGGGGGTTTTTGAATCAACGGGGTTCGATTTTCAAACGCGCCCTATTTGCTCCTCGGAGGAAACAGAATGACACGGTCTCGGATCTTGGGACGCAGAACCGGACTGGGATAGGCACGCTGGTTGGGAAAATCGATCGTGGAAGTGTCCGCGTTCACTTCTTCCACCCAGCCAATCGCCACAATGACGCCTTGCTGGATCACGGCGAGACGAACGCCTTTTTTGACGCCCTTGAGGCTACCCGCATTGGTAATGGCAAAGCCCAAGGTCGGGTTGTAGGCGATCACCTGACCTAAAACGGGGGCGGAGTCGATCTGTTCATCGGTCACTCCCGGCACTTGGTTCTGCGCGGAAGCGCTCCCCAAAAAAAGGAGGGTCATCAAGGCAAAGAGAGTGGGGACGAGTTTCATGTCGAGGTCGGGTTGGGATAACGAGAACGGTTAAAAAGGCGGGTAAGGCAATAAATCATCACCCGCTTGCGGCTTGGGCGCCTCGGTATCGCGTCGCCAACGGCCAATCAATTCGGCCTCGCTGTCCTTCTCGTAAAGTTCCGAAATTTTGACCAGCCCGAGGACCTTGTGCCCACGCCGAACCGCGAGTTCGCTATCCGGGCTCAGGTTATTATTACTTCCTGCGTTCAAGGTGATGTAACCCCAGCCAGCATTGTAAGAAGTCACTTTGGCGATCGCCGGAGAGTCCCGCAGCCGCAGCTCCTCGGGCGTCAACCCTTCGTCGGGGTCATAGCGATTGGTCGGCGCGGGAGAGCTGGTGATCGTGGAAGGTCGGTAGCCGGTGGGAGTGCTTGGGCTGCTGGCAGGCGGTTCCGATCCACCTCCGGAGTTCAGCCGCTCAAAGCGTTGACTGACCATTTCCCGCTCCTGACGCAAGGCGGCCAACTGATCGTTCATCCCCCCGCCATCTTGCGTTGGCTGCTGAGTCGTCGCCGTCACCGGAATCTGCGGGGGCGAAGGCGCTGTGTAGGCGGGTGCCGGAGTTCCCGGATACGCCGGCTGACTGGACGCAGGGGGAGCCGGTGGCAACAACGGCGAGGGTTGCGGCTGCGCGGAATAGTTCTGCGGCGGTCCCATTTGCGGCGAACGGTTCGTCTGCATCGCCATCTGTCCCTGCGCCTGGTTCAGCAACGCCATTTCCTGGCGCTCAAAATACCGACCGTGGAAGTAGTCGCTCACCTTCATCCCGACGATGATGCCGAACAGCAAGACGCAGCAAATCAACAACAGCCGCGTGAAGACGACTGAAAAAATCACGCTCTTGGCCGGTGCCGGACGAGGCTCCTGAGAAAATTGGTTATCCATGTTTGGATAGGGGTTCTCTTCCATGTTTAAACTTGAGAGTAACGGAATATCAAACCGAGGGGAAGCATAGAGTTTAGCGTGCTGTGGGCCGTGGGCAAACAGGTTTGTTCCTCAGCATTCGCTCCCGGCCGGGCACGACTCAGGGATGGACGAAACCCGGGCCGTCTCTGTTCAACCCGCTTTCGGAAGAATCCATCCAGGGCTCGATCCTGTGATGCGCACCACCCTTTGCGTTTCGCTCGTTCAAGGGTAACCTACCCACCCTTTTGCCAGCATGATTCCGCTCCAGCCAGCTTTCGACCAATTTCAGGCCCTCGCCGAGAACGGAAACGTGATTCCCGTCTTCACGGAGCTCACGGCGGACTACGAAACGCCCATCTCCGCGTTCCAAAAATTCAGCGCTCCCGGGAAGTGCTCGTTCCTCCTCGAATCCGCCGAAAAGAGCGACCAGATCGGCCGCTTCTCCTTCCTCGGCAACGACCCGAAAATGATCTTCACAGCCTGGGGGCGCGAAATCGAACTCCAGGAAAACGGCGAAACCCGGGCCTTCACCGCCGCCGCCGATTCCGAGCCGCTCGCAGAGTTGGAAAAGCTGATGGGCCGATTTCAACCCGTCCCCGTCGATGGCTTGCCCGTCTTCAGCGGCGGTGCCGTCGGCTATCTCTCCTACGACATGGTGCGCTTTTTCGAGCCCACCGTCCCGGACCCGCCCAAGGACGAACTGGAGCTTCCGGACATGGTCTTCATGCTGGCGGACACGCTCGTTATCTTCGATCATCGCTTTCGCAAACTCCAGCTCGTTGCGAACGTCTTCACGGACGAATTCGACAACCTGGAAACGGCTTATGCCGATGCCCGCGCCCGGCTCCAACAACTCGTCGCCAATCTCAGTCGCCCGATTCAGTTCTCGCCGCTCTCCACCTTTCGCGAAGCCGGGGAACTGCGCTACGAGTGCAACACCACCCGCGAGGAATACGAAGGCATGGTCGAGAAGGCCAAGGAATACATCCACGCCGGAGACATCTTTCAGGTCGTGCCCTCCCAGCGGTTCGAAGTCGATTTCCCGGGGTCACCGATCGATCTCTACCGGGCTCTCCGCCACATTAATCCCTCGCCCTACATGTTCTGCCTCCAGTTTGAGCACGGCTTCTCGCTCGTCGGCAGCTCCCCGGAAGTTCACGTCCGCTCGATCGACGGCCGCATCGACATTCGCCCGATCGCCGGAACCCGTTGGAGAGGAAAAACCGAGGAAGAAGACAACGCCCTCGCTCAGGACCTGCTCGACGATCCCAAAGAACGGGCCGAACACATCATGCTGGTCGATCTCGCTCGGAACGACGTCGGACGCGTTGCCAAGTATCACAGCGTTCAGGTCAGCGACTTCATGACCATCGAGCGTTACAGCCACGTCATGCACATCGTCACCAACGTCGATGGCCAGCTCCGCGATGACCTCACCGCCTACGACGTGATGCGGGCCACCTTCCCCGCCGGGACCGTCTCCGGCTCGCCCAAAGTCCGCGCCATGCAAGTCATCAACGAGATGGAAAAGAGCAAGCGCTGCGCCTACGCCGGAGCCGTTGGCTACTTCGGTTTCGACGGCAACCACGACTCCTGCATCGCCCTGCGCACCGCCGTGGTCAAAGACGGCAAAGTCTACATCCAAGCCGGTGCCGGCGTCGTCGCCGACTCCATCCCCGCCAACGAATACGAAGAAACCGTGAACAAGGCCAAAGGCCTGATGCGCGCGGTGGAACACGCCCGGTGGTTGGCGGAGCAGGGTTAAGGGACCGATAGAAGCCCGCCCTCTGCGGCTTTCACTTCGCTCACCGCCAGGCTCGTGGCAATCGCCCGCCAAAAGAGCACGATGGAATAGAGCGGGAAGAGGAGGTAGATATAGTAGGCGAACTTTCCGAGGAACATGCTGAGAAAGGCGCAGAAGAAGAACCCTAAGATGGGGTGGATTAGCCCCAGGATGATGTTCCGCCAAATTCCGGAGTGAGCGATGGCGTTCGTGGTCCGATTCATCACCGCGAGAGCCGAGAATTCCCCGGTCATCGATCGTCCCGCCGCCACCACTGAGTCGCCCATTGTAGGGCGATGTCGGACCGGCAAAATGGAATGCCATCTAGAAATTCCAACCGGGTTCCGGGTTGAGTATTCCTAAAGAACGCTTAACTATTCGTTTTCCCAAAGTTATGCACCGCTACGGCTTCCTCATCGCGCTCCTGATTTCCGGATGCGAGTCGGCCCGCGATCTCGACTTCGCGTTCGAGACGCCGGCTTCGTTCTCGCAGTCGGGCGCGGCGGCGATGCCGGATTTCTGGTGGACGGAGTTCGGCGATCGCCAATTGAACCAGATTCAAGAGCAGGCGCTGCAGTCGAACTATTCCCTGGAATCGGCTTGGCGACGGATCGAGCAGGCTCGCGCGGTGGTGGATCGGCAGCGAGCGCCGTTGATTCCGGCTCTGGACGGGGCGATGGAAGGCGGAGCGGGCCGGGGCCGAGGCGGCAACCGAAACCAGCGGAACTTTGTGGGTGGTGGAGGAGGCGGAGCGGAAACGGAAAGAGAACTGAGCCTGGGCCTGGAGGCATTCTACGAGATCGATCTCTGGGGACGAATTCGCTCGGAGGTGGAGGCGGAACGGATGCGGGAGAATGCGACGGAAGCGGATTATCGGGCGACGGCGCTGACGATTTCCGCGCTGGTGGCACAAACCTGGTTTCAACTGGTCGAGTCCTGGGCCCAGCGCGACCTGCTCGACCGGCAGATCGAAACGAATGAGAAGGTGCGGGAGCAACTGGAGATCCGCTTTGGGGAAGGCCAGGGCCGCGCTGTGGATGTGCTGCGCCAGACCCAGTTGGTGAAAGAAACCCGCGCCCAGAAAACGGTGGTAGAGGCGAATATCGGGCTGCTGGAAAACCAGTTGGCGGTCCTCCAGGGCAAAGCGCCACAGGGTCGAATCACGAATACGCGCCAGGCACTTCCACAACTGCCTCCGCTTCCCCGAACCGGGCTTCCCTTGGAGCTGATTCAACGCCGCCCCGATGTCATGGCCGCCTTTTACCGCGTCCAATCCGCCGATGCCACCTTGGCGGCGGCGATCAGCGACCAGTATCCGCGGCTCAATTTCGCGGCAAACCTTTCCTCCGCAGGGGACAACTCTGCGGACCTATTCGACAGCTGGTTCCGGTCGGTCGCCGGCGAGCTGGTGGCTCCGTTGGTGGATGGCGGGCAGCGTCGCGCCGAAGTCCGGCGAACCGAAGCGGTGCGGGCGGAGTTGATGGCGGATTATCGGCAGACCATCTTGATCGCGATTCGCGAGGTCGAGGACAGCCTGGTTCAGGAGCGGAAGCAAGCCGAGCGCATCGCCCATTTGGCGGAACAGGTGGAACTCGCGCAGCGCAGCTACGAGCAGCTCCTGAACGATTACTTGAATGGGCAGGGCAACTACATCGACGTCCTCACCGCCTTGACCGAGCAACAGCGCTTGCGACGGGATCTCGTCACCGCGCGACTCCAAGTGATTGAATTCCGGGTTGGGCTTTATCGCGCGCTTGCTGGTGGATTTGAAACGAAACACGATTCATAGTTGTCCAGTGTAGTCCGTCCAGCGGAATGCATATTAAGGGCTACACCAGACTACCCGAGTTTCCATTCTCCTCCGTATCCTAAGCATGGGTGAAGAACCAACCCCCGATCCAAATGGCCCCAAACTCGGCAGCGTCAACGTTACGCTGGTAGTCTGCGTCTTGCTGGCCTTCCTCACTGCCGGGGTTTCCTACCTGATTTTCAGCACGCAACCGAAGGCGGAGCGCACCACGGAGACGCGCAAATCCGCCATGGGAGTGAAGGTGATCGAAGTCCATCCGGGAACCTATCGCCCCCGGATTGAAGCCCTGGGAGTGGTGGAGCCGTCTCGGGAAATTGTCCTCAGCCCTCGGATTAGCGGAGAAGTCCTGGAGCGGGCCCCGGGTTTTGATCCGGGCGCGTTTCTCAACGCAGGCGAATTGGCGTTGAAGATCGATCCCGCCGATTTCGAGATTCAACAGAAGCAGCGCCAGAGCGAGCTGAGCCAAGCCAAGGCTGATCTTTCGATTGAGATGGGCCGCCAACGGATCGCCGAGTCCGATCTCGATCTTCTCCGCCAGTCGGTCCGGGGCGAAAACCGCAACCTGGTCCTCCGCCAGCCCCAATTGATCGCGGCACAAGCCTTGGTCGAAGCCGCACAGGCGCGCGTGGAACAGGCCGCGCTGGATGTGGCGCGAACCTCAATCCTGGCCCCGTTCGATGCTCAGGTTTTGGAGCGGATGGTCGATGTCGGTTCGCAGGTCGCGCCGGGCGATGAATTGGCCACCTTGGTTGGCATCGATACCTATTGGGTCGTCGCCACCGTGCCGCTCTCGTCGCTTCCCCAAATCGACTTTGCCAATCGCGAAGGCGGTGCGGGCTCCGTGGCGCAGGTGCGGAACCGCTCTTCCTGGCCCTCCGGTTCCACTCGCGAGGGAACCGTCGAACGCCTCATCGGATCATTGGCGGAAGGGACGCGTCTCGCTCGCATCGTGATCAAGGTCGATGACCCACTCGCTCGCGAGCCAGCCCTGGCCGGAAAGCCGCCCTTGATCATCGGAGCGATTTTGCAGGTCACGATCGAGGGGAAAGAGCTGAGCAATGTGGTGCGACTGGATCGAGATTACCTGCGCGAGAACGACACGGTCTGGCTCATGAAAGACGAAAAACTCGCGATCGCCGAGGTCGAAGTCGTCTTTCGTGATGCCCAATCCGCCTACATCGCCAAGGGACTGGAGGCAGGCGATCGCGTCGTCACCACCAGTCTCGCCACCGTGGCCGAAGACGCACCGCTCAGCGTGGAGAACGGGGAGGAAGAAACCGGAGGTCAAGAATGAGCGACGAATCTCCGCCGTCGCTCCGGGGCCCGATCGCGTGGATGGCCCAACACTCCATCGCCGCGAATCTCCTCATGGCGCTCCTCCTCGGCGGCGGAATCTGGAGCGCCGTCCGCATCCAGAAAGAGGTCTTCCCGAATTTCGCGCTCGATGTCGTTGAGGTCTATGTGGAATACCCCGGTGCGGCTCCGACGGAGGTGGAGCAGGGCATTCTCTTGCCGGTGGAAGAAGCCGTTCGCGGCATTGAAGGGATCAAAGAGATCCGCTCTGAGGCGAGCGAAGGGAGCGGTGAAGTTCTCATTGAACTGGTGACTGGCGTGGATCGGATGCGCGCCTTCCAGGACGTCGACCAAGCCATTTCCCGCATCCTCACCTTTCCCGACGACATCGAGCAACCGGAGGTGCGGCTCCAGTCTCAAGAGCGCGAGGTGATGAGCATCGTCCTCTACGGAAACGTGGATCGGTGGTCGCTGCGAAAGCTGGCCGAGAACCTGCGCGATACCTTGCTCAACGAGGACACCATCACCCAGATTTCCCTGAACCGGGTTCCGGATTACATCACCCACGTGGAAATTCCGCGGACTCGACTGCGCGAATACGGGCTCACTCTTGGCCGCGTCGCGGACCTCATCGAGCAATCCAGTGAAGACGTCGCTGCCGGTTCGGTCGAGACTCGCTCCGGCGAAGTCCTTCTCCGGATGAAAGAGCGCAAGCAGTTCGCCGAGCAATTTGGAGGCATCGAAATCGTGACCTCGGATGAAGGAGCTTCCATCTTCCTCAGCGACATTGCCGAAGTCCGCGACGGGTTCGAGGAAGGCGGCTTCCCTTCCCTCTTCAATCAAACGCCGTCCGTCGAGCTGGAGATCTACCGCGTGGGCGACCAATCGCCCCTCAAAATCTCCGACACAGTTCAGACCGTGATGAGCGACTTCGAGCAATCGCTCCCGCCCGGCGTCACCTGGCGGATCGATAGCAACAGCGCCCAGGACTATCGCGAGCGCATGGGCCTCCTGCTCGAAAACGGCCTCATCGCGATCTTCATCGTCATGGGAGTACTCGCCCTTTTCCTCAATCTACGGCTCGCCTTTTGGGTCATGATGGGGATGACCGCATCGTTCATTGGCGGGATCATTTTTTTGCCCCTCGTCGGGGTGAGCATCAGCATGATCTCGATGTTCGCCTTCCTCATCGTCCTCGGCATCGTGGTGGACGACGCCATCGTCGTGGGAGAAAACATTTACGAAGAGCGGCTCTCCCAGCCAGACACCCTCCGGGCTGCGATCGTCGGCACGCGGGAAATCGCCTCCCCCGTGGTTTTCAGCATCCTCACCACCATCGTCGCCTTCGTCCCGCTGCTCTTTATTCCGGGCGAGACGGGCAAATTCTGGGCGCCGCTTCCCGCCGTCGTCATCGTGGTCCTCACCGTCTCTCTGATCGAAGCCCTCTTCATCCTTCCGGCGCACCTGGCCCACGCCCCACGGCGACAGGCAGAACCCGGCACCTTCGGCCACCGCATCCACCGGTTTCAACAACGCGTCGCGGATCTGTTCAACGCCTTTGTCGATAAGTATTACCGGCGCTTTCTCGATGGCTCCCTCCGCTATCGCTACATCACCATCACCGCCGCCGTCGCCCTCATCATCATGGTCGGCGGTTACGCCTCCAGCTCACACATGGGGATGATTCTGATGCCGGAAGTCTCTGCGGATGAGATCGAGGCCGGAATTCGCCTTCCCGTCGGCGTCACCCCGGAACAGGCTTCCAAAGTCGCGATGGACGTGACTCGGGCGACCCGGCGCATGTTCGACGAATACAATTTGGATCTCGTCGCCGAAGGGATCAAGACCAACGTGCGACGCGGCAGCTTCGTCGATGTCGAAATCGTGATGCGTCCGCCGCACGAGCGCGACATGACCGCTCGCGAGGTGATTCGGCTTTGGCGCGATCAAATTGGCGACATCCCCGGCGTCAGCCAAATCACCTTCGAAGCCGAAAGCGGACCCGGTGGCTTCCGGCCCGATATCGACGTCAGCCTGAGCCACTCTGACATCGAAGTCTTGGAGCAAGCCAGCCGAGCGCTCCTCGTCGAGATGAATCGGTTTGAGACCGCACGCGATGTCAGTGACGATTACAACAAAGGCAAATCCCAACTCGACTTCACCCTGCTGCCGGAAGGGCGCGCCCTCGGCCTCACCAGCGCCGAAGTCGGCCAGCAAGTGCGCGATGCCTTCTTTGGGGCGCTCGCCCTCCGCCAACTGCGCGGCACCAACGAAGTGGAAGTGCGAGTCAAGCTGCCGCTCTCCGAACGCCAAGACATCCACAACCTGGAAGACCTCGTCATCTTCACCCCGGCTGGGATCGAAGTCCCGCTCCTCGATGTCGTTGAAGTCGAGCGCGGCGAAGCCTTCACCTCGATCAACCGCCGCAACGGACGCCGCGTCGTCAACGTCGAGGCCGACATCGAGCCGAAGCGCGCGATCAACCAAGTCATCGCCGCCCTCAATCGCGACGTCCTCCCCCAGTTGCGGACGGACTACCCCGGCCTCACCTGGACCTTTGAAGGGAGCGAAGCCGACATGCGGGAAGCCACCGCCGCGCTTTGGAGCGGCTTCGGCATCGCCCTGGCCATCATCTACTCGCTCCTCGCCGTCGCCTTTCGCAGCTACCTCCAACCCTTCATCGTCCTCTCCGCCATTCCCTTCGGGATCGTCGGAGCCGTCATCGGGCATATTTTGCTCGGGTTCGACATCTCCCTCATCAGTCTGATGGGTGTCATCGCCCTCAGCGGCGTCGTCGTGAACGACTCCCTCATCATGATCGACTACGCCAACAAACGGCGAAACCAACTCGGCCCCTTCCAAGCCATCCATCAAGCCGGCCTGCGCCGTTTCCGCCCCATCATTCTCACCACCCTCACCACCTTCGGCGGCCTCACCCCGATTATCTTGGAGCGCTCCCTCCAAGCCCAATACCTCATCCCCATGGCCATCTCCCTCGGCTTCGGGATCGTCTTCGCGACGGCGATTATTCTGTTGTTAGTGCCGTGCTTGTATCTGGCGCTGGAGGATGTGAAGCGATTGGTGAAGACAAGCTGACCGTGAGCGCGGGAACGGTTCTAGCATCCCTGCCGGGACGCATGGTCCTTCCGCATCAAATCCGGTGGCTGCGCTTCGCTGACCGACCGGATACTTTCTGGTCGTCCCTGCCGGGACTTAAATGAAAATTCGACCAGTAGGTGCGGAAATTGCTGACCGTTCTCTCCTGTCTCGCTAGCTGTCCCGGAGGGACAACAGAAAGTAGCCCGGGGTGG
This sequence comes from uncultured Verrucomicrobiales bacterium, assembly GCA_964351855.1. Taxonomy (GTDB): domain Bacteria; phylum Verrucomicrobiota; class Verrucomicrobiia; order Verrucomicrobiales; family DEV007; genus JBCDHN01. The sequence continues at coordinate 10,021 of CAYGQD010000093.1, read as the reverse complement.
AGCGAAGCAAAACCCCGGGAACCGTAAGCCAAGAACATTGGCGCGCCGGTAGGTGCGCAAGAAGGGTCGATCCTCCTTCTCGAATTCTCCCCACCAAAATCCTTCCGCCCGCCTCTCTCCATCCCTTTACAAACGCCAAATTCTCACCGTAACATCCCTGTCGTGGGCGCCACCGAACTCAAGAGCTTCATCAGCTATCGCCGCGACGATGCCATCGTTGTCGGAAACGTGGATCGTATCTACGAACAACTCAGTGGCCATTTTGGCAGCGAAAACGTTTTCATGGACGTCGATACGATTCCGCCGGGCCAGGATTTTCGCCACATTCTGGATGAAGCCGTGGCCAAGGCCGATGTCCTTCTTGCGGTGATGGGTAAGGACTGGACCAAGTTCATCAAAAAACGCAGCCGCGATCCCAAAGACTTCGTCCGCATCGAAATCGAATCCGCCTTCCAGCGCAACATCCCTGTCGTCCCCGTCCTGATAGGAGACACCAAAATGCCGCTGGAAAAGCAGCTCCCCGCCAGCATCAAAAAACTCGCGTTTTGCAATGCAGTGCGCATCGACGTCCGGCGCCATTTTCAATCCGACGTGGAGCGGCTCATCGCGGACCTGGAACGACACTATGGGAGGGATGAAAGCGTAGAGAAATCCGTGAGAATTTCTCCCGAGCGTCCCGAAACGACGCCACCCCGCTTCGACGTCGCGAAAGCTGCCGTCGTTCCCGTCGAGCCCTCGCCACCTTCACCCGCGCCCCATGAAATCCTCACGGATTCCTCTACCCCGCAGCCCCGAAAAGAAAAGCGCCCGATTTTCCGCTACGCCGTCGTCGGCCTCGCAACCACCGCGTTTTTGGCGGTCCTGATAGCCAATCCTTGGAGTCCACGAACTCCCGCTTTACGGGAAGGCGTGAGCCTTTCTTCCGAGCGCCCTGAAACGACGCCACCTCCGTCCGCGCCCGAAGAGATACTCACGGATTCCTCTACAGGGCCTTTCGAAAACTCCCTCGGCATGAAATTCGTCCCCGTCCCCGGCCTGGACGGCGTTTTCTTCAGTGTCTGGGAAACCCGCGTCCAGGATTACGCCGCCTACGCCTCGGCCCCGGGGAATTCCGGCGTGGACGACGAGTGGAAGGATGTCGAATTCGGCGGCATCAAACAGATGCCAGATCATCCCGTGGTTAACGTGAGCTGGGTGGAGGCGAAGTCGTTCTGCGAGTGGCTCAGCCAGAAGGAAGGCCGCACCTACCGCCTGCCAACCGATCACGAATGGAGTGTCGCGGTGGGAATTGGAGACTGGGAAAACCCAAAGGCATCACCAGAAGACAAGGACGGAGGGATCTCGGATGTCTACCCGTGGGGCGATCAGTGGCCGCCACCAAAGGATTCGGGGAACTTCTCCGGCACCGAAACGATGTCTGACTACAAGCTGGGCGATTACACGGATGCCTTTCAGTTCACTGCACCAGTGGGGTCGTTTGAATTGAATCACTTTGGAATCAAAGATTTGAGCGGAAATGCCTACGAATGGTGCGAGGACTTTTATAACTCCAACTTATCGACCCGTGTGTTGCGGGGTGGTTCGTGGTTTAACAAGAGTCTCGAAAAATTATGGTCGTCAAACCGCTATAGCGGCCTTGATCCTGGTCGCCGCGTCACCAACTTGGGTTTTCGTTGTGTGTTAGAAATCAGCGAGGCTGGACAGGGACAGATGCATTCTGGCCTGTGAGCAAGACGCGGGATGGCCCTGTGCTTCCAGCGCGGAGTGGAGTGTGCCCCTAACCGGTCTCCAGATAAATGATACCATCAAAGGTGGAAACACTGAACCGACGGACTTCTCGTGCTCTTATTGGGCGATTGCGCAGGTTCTCAAAACGGCGTTTACTGTAGCATCTGAGTGAGTAAATGTATCGCGGGACTCATGCCAGAGAGACAAAACTTTTCTGACGGCACGTTCAGTCGCGCAAAAATAGGAGCGGTAGTTGCGTTCATAGGAGCCACCCCCGGCAAATCGTTCGATGATCCGGGGAAGGATATGGTTCGGCAAGTTTTGCGATTCGATTTCACGCAGCAAAGGTTAGTCATGGCCCTTGGGAGCGAGTTTCCCGTCCCGGGCGTTTGCTCTGGCCATCAGTTAGGCTCTCCTCGCCGAACGCTAGTCATTGAGCGTGAAAACCGCGTCGATGCTGAAGGTTGCGGCCGCCTTCGACCCATCATAGAAAACAGGGTCGTCACATTCACCGTCGATCTGAATCTTGAACTGGTTTCCATCGCGGGAAAGGAATCGGAGCGTGCAATTTCTCCCGGCGGCGTGTTCGAAGCAGTAAATCCGGGCGAGCCATTCTCCAGCCACCGTGCCCTCGGGAATTCTCAGTTGATTGCCGATCAAAGCATCGAGATCCAGATTCGGAATGAACATCGAAAACTCGCCTGAAGGTGCATGATGTTCGGGAATCGCATGTTCTTCGGGAATTTTAGCGCCGTCCGGAACCACCGCAGGACCAATCGTCTCGAATTCGAGCGACAAATTGGGTTCCAGTTCTTCTTCCTCCAAATCGAACGTCATGATTTCCGCCGATTGCAGCGCAAAAACTTCGGTGCCACAAAATCGATGGAACGTGAAAGTAGCAGATGGATTCATGAGAGACGGGGAACTCTAAATTCTGGGAATGCGCCTCGAAGACGCTTCCTGAGCAGTTGTGCTTCGATTCTATCGTGAAGTCGCATCTCTTTTGCAACCTCATGATGACACGCTACATCATGAAAGATGGTATTGGCCATGAGACGCCAATGCTTCAACTCGAAACGCAACACCGATTTCGGGGGTTCCCTAACCGACCAATTCCGGAATCGGCTTGATCCCGGAATCCACGAGGTAGTGTGGGCGGCCACTGGAATCCTCAATCGTGGTTTGGACCGGGTCGATGCCGATGCAATGGTAGAGGGTGGCAAACACTTCCTGAAACTTAACGGGGCGCTCCGTGGGCGCGTTTCCATGCTTGTCGGTGGCGCCAATGACCTGACCGGTGTTCATCCCACCGCCTGCCATCAGAGCAAAGCTCGCCTGCGGCCAGTGGTCGCGACTGTTGAGCTTGTTCAGTTTTGGGGTGCGGCCGAATTCGCCCCAAACGACGACGGAAACGTCGCGGTCTAGTCCGCGCAAATGGAGATCCTCCAGCATTGCGGCCAAGCCTTTGTCCAACATGGGGAAGTCCTCGCGAGCCCGTTTGAAATTGAAGAGGTCGGCGGTTCCATGCCAATCCCAGCGGCTGAAATTCAGACTGACGACTCGGGCGCCAGCTTCGACCAAACGCAGCGCGACCAGGAAGTTGCGAATCATCTTGGGTGGACCGTCGTAGGTGTAAATCGGATCATTGACGCCGTACCGCTCGACGACTTTGGGATCCTCTTTGGAGAGATCGAGTGCGTCGGTGAGTTTGGACCCTGTCAGGATGTCGATTGCTTGCTGGTGGTAGATGTTGAGGCCATCCCCTTCTCCCACAGCATCCGCATCGCGTTGAAAGGTGTTGAGCGCATCTCGCAGGCGACTTCGGTCGTCGAGCCGGTCCAGCGTAATCCCGCGGAGACCGAGGTCTTGAGGTTTGGAGAGCGGATCGCGTTCCACCAGATTCATCGGTTGGTGGGCCGGTCCGACAAATCCTCCCCCGTAGGGCTCACCCCAGTTCCCGCCTTTGCTCGGATACATCATCGCGAGATTGGCTGGAACCCCCGGATTGGCTCCTGCGACTTTCGACACCCATGCCCCGAAATTCGGCCAACCTCCGGGCGGTGCTGCCGGATCCACCTTTCGCCGGCCCGTCATGCACTGATGAGGATCGTGTCGGCCTTCGCTGTCGGCAATGGATCGGATGATCGCGAATTTGTCGGCGCACTTGGCGAGATGGGGGAACAACTCGCAGAATTCCATTCCGGGCACGTTGCTCTTGATCGGTTGGAATTCGCCCCGGATCTCGCGGGGTGCTTCCGGCTTCATGTCGAACATGTCGAGATGGGGAGGACCGCCCGGCAGAAAAATATTGATGATCGCTTTGTGAGAGCTGCCGACGTTTTGCTTGGCCTCCGCCGCGAGAAGTTGGGGCAGCGAGAGCCCGCCGACAGCCATGCCGCCAATTTTGAGAAAGTGCCGTCGCGGAGTTCTTCCCCGGCGGGAGTTGGGTTTATCGAAAAGCGTGATCATGGCAAGGGACTGCTATTTACACGGTCCATGAAGAAGGATTGTTTCGGCCGTGAAAAGCCAATTCTTCCAAGGCTCGACTTCAGATCTGATTTCCGCCAACTTCAGAGGATGAAATCCCGAACCTGGATCACGGTGAGTTTTGGCCTTGTCAGTCTTTCCGTTGCGTCTCTCAACGCAGCCCCGGTTTCGGTAAGCGACACGGCAGGTTTGATCCAAGCGGCTCAGTCGGCGGAGCCGGGGACCGTCATTCGATTGAACGCTGGGAGCTATGCGGGAGGCGCACATTTACGGGCGATCAAAGGGGAGGCAGACGCTCCCATCATCATCGAGGCGGCTGATCCGGAACAACCACCCTTGTTCTCGGCTCGATGGGGTGGCAACACCGCCATTCAGCTCTCGGCGTGCGCTCACCTCGTGCTGCGGAATCTGCGCGTCACCGGCTTTCCCGTGAATGGGATCAACGCGGATGATGGGGGCGATCGCGAGCACCCTTCCATCGGATTGCGGTTCGAGAACCTCGCGATCGAAAACACCGGACCACGAGGGAATCATGACGCGCTCAAGCTATCCGGACTGGTCGACTTTGTGGTGACCCGCGGTTCGTTTCGAGGCTGGGGCGGATCCGCCATCGATATGGTGGGTTGTCACGACGGGACGATCGAGCATTGCCACTTCCAAGGTCGCGACGGCTTCTCCCAATCCAGCGGCGTTCAGATCAAAGGCGGCTCGTCTCGAATCCAGGTGTTGCGCTCCTCCTTCCAGAACGCCGGGCAACGCTCCATCAATCTCGGCGGCAGCACCGGCTTGCCCTATTTTCGTCCGCCGGATGCAATGTGGGAGGCGCAAGATATCGAGATCGCCGGAAATCGTTTCGTGGGGAGCATGGCACCGATTGTCTGGGTGGGCAGCAATAACGGCCACGTCCATCACAACACCATCTATCTGCCGGAAAAGTGGGTCGTCCGCATCCTGCAAGAGAACGTGGAACCGCGATTCGGCCGTTGTCAGAACGGAATCTTCGAGCACAACCTGATTGTCTTCGATCAGCGGGTTCGGGTCTTTGCCAATGTCGGCGGGAATACCCAGCCCGAAACGTTTCGCGTTCGCCACAACGCCTGGTTTTGCCTCGATCAACCCCATCGACAACCGACCGGATTGCCGGGAGAGCCAACCGGAACGGTCACCGGGACGAATCCCGAACTGAACGATCCAGGCATGCCGACGATGCGCATCGGGAACCCGGCTTTGGTCGGGCTCGGTGCCGACTCGTTTGTTGGCTCTGACTAGCTTCGACCGGTTGCCCGCGCAGCCCGGACGGCTCTGGTTCCGGCAATTTTCCCTGCAAAATAGGGCACCGGAATCGCGACACCCATCAACAGAAAGAAGGCCATCGCCCCAAGAACCGTTGATTGAAAATCGTCCGACACGGTGAAATATCCTGTGGAAGCTCCAACTATCGTGACCACCAATCCGCCGAGCAGTATGCCGAAGGGAACCAACTGCCGCCAAGCGGTGCCCCGCGTGTTCCGAAGGAGTACGCCCGTCACTGCTCCCCATAAAAACGCACCACCAAATAGGAAAGGAATGCGAAGCCCCATGAGGAGTTCCGTCCCAGATTTAACGGGATCGTCGCGAACCTTCCAATAGGAAAAACTGAGCCAATCGCACCACCCAACTCTCACTCGCGCCCATGCTTTTCCAATGTGGCCGTGCCGCAAAGCGAACCATCCAGCCTTCCGATTGCTCCCAAAGAACTGCATCGAGTATTCGTCGCGACGATCCTGAACAATTGGTGCCTTGGGAAGAAGATCGAGGGCCGCCCGAAACTCTAACACCGCAGCTTCCCAATCCGCCGCAACCAAGAGTCTCTGGCCACGAAGCGCCGCTTCATCAGCTTTGCCAACTCGATCGGGCCGCCGAGGCGTAAACCTCACCGCGAAATCGGGGACCATCGCCGGTGAATGATCCTGTGGAGAACTCGGTTCAGATTGAGCGACCGTGAACAAAAGATAAATCGCGACCATTCCGAATCCTAGCACCTGTAGAGAACGGACAACGAGCCAAAAGTCTCAGCTGTTCAAGGCACCGGCTCAGCCCAAGCTCGCAATAAAAGGAAGTGCATCGGGCTCTTCGGGGTTCCGTTCCCACCAAGTTCGAGCAGGAGCGGTTGGTCCTGACTCAAGGTAACGAAGGAGGTTTGGCTGAAGAAGACGCCGTCTTTTAGAGCGATTTCGTAGTGGAACTTCAGATCAATCAGATAGCCGTCCACGCCGATCACTGAATCCACTTCCAATTTCAGGGCTTCGCCTGGCGCCGGGCCGATTTGCTCGGTTTCGGCTTTTTCCCCGGACTTCGAGCGCAGATTGGTCACGCTGAGCAATTCCGCGGCTCCATAGTTCCCGGCCAAGAGGTTCGCGAGGTTTGCGGACTCCCGCAGGAAGACGGAGGTGTCGGGCGGGTTGAGGGTTCGCAGGCAAATCGCTTCGATGACGACATTTCTGGGGTGCTCGGTTCCGGTCTTCCATTTGGCAAGCAACTCGTGAACCGGAGCCAACTCGCTTTTCGGGGCCTGAATCAAGAGATCCAACGTTTCCTGGTTCCAGAGCGCGAACCCAACTTCGCCAAATCCCATCTCGAGCCTTTCTTCGAGGAACGGGCGGAGGTCATACCACGAATCATTCGGATCGACACGGCTCTCCCCCAGATAGTTATCGAGAAACGCTTGCCGCTTCTTGATGTCTTCGAGAGACTTTGTTGTCCAGTTGATCCAGAGCAATTGCTGGGCCGCAACGGAATAGGACCGCAAGACTTGGGGATCGCTTTCCTGAGCCGGACCCATCGATGGGATGAGGAGAGCGAGTGCGATCTGGTAAGAGGGAAGTTTCATGGGAGAAGGCGTCCTTCGGCGTTCAGGATGGTTATGGCACGTTCCAAGGCATCGCTCAGACCGGGAACTTCTTTTGCTTCAAACGGATCCTCAAACAATTTGGGGTAACGGATCTCCGGATAAACGTGGCAGTCGAGTTGGTTTCCCGCGACGGCCAGAATTGGGAATTGCTCGGAAACTCGCCCATAATAAATATGCGTACTGCTCTGGGTGAAATTCACGATCGCGCCTGCAGAATCTTGGTAGCGGCCCTCGATGACAATCCTCCCTTCCAACGTTATACCATCCGCGCCAATCACGGGATCCACCTGCAGGTCGAGAAACGGATTCTTTCCCGGATATTGCATGGTGGATCGACCGACCACGCCAGACCGGGTAACGTTCCCCACCGAAAACAGCAAACGATGGGAATCTGTCCCAATACATTCGACGAACGAAAATTGTTGCAGCAGAGTCTTCGCGACCGAGTAACCACCTCCCGAAAAGTAGACCTCGGCCAAATCGATTCTTGAGCGCCTGTTACGCAGGAAGAGCCGCCAAGACTTCGTATTGAAGATGGCGCACGCGCCTGGCGGAAAGTCGATCCCTGCGTTCTCCAAAACCCAGCGCGCATCGACGAACGGCCCCGTGCCGAGGAGATGTTCGAATCCCGGCAATTCAAACCGGAGCAATTCTTTCACCCTCGGGTCCAGATCCGCGAACGGGTCGTCAATCGGGCGGTCCTCAAACGACGGATCAAGCGTGATGAATCCCGGAGGAGCGTTAACGGCAAACGCAGCGAAATTGTCTTCTTCCGGCTCATGCAGAGGAGCAACCCTGATCTCCTCGATCTCAGGGTCCTCGATTGGGGCAAATGCAAGTTCTCCAGCCACCTCACGCCACCACTCTTTCGCTCCCAATATTTCAGCTTCAGTCGGAAAGGGCTCCACGCCAAATAGTTCTGGATGGGAAATCAAGACAAGGACCGATTCTTCCGAGCGTTCGAGAACCCGATGGAGCGGTCTCCCCGGTGTGACGATATCCGCCAACTCCGCCACGAACGACAGTTCCCCCAACCGCAGCTCAAAACGCAAGTCGAGGCTCAACCGTTTCGCTTCGGGAGACGGTTCCTCTGCTGCTATCTCACACCTCACCTTCGCTTGAACGGCTTCACGCGCCATGGATTGCTCGCAGGCTTGCCCCACGACTCCGGTCGGAAAGAGCGTGACGACCGGTTCGACGTCAGAGCTTTCGAGCAAATCCAAATCGAATACGCGGGTCCGCTCGAACGTATCCGGCTTCATCTGCGCCACCGCACAGGTTACCCGCCAGTATCGCTGGAAATCGCGTTGAATCAGTTCCGGCAAGCGCCTCACATCCGCTAAGACCGCTTCCGGCGCGGCGGCGTAAAGCAGTCCCTGGGTGCGATTCACCAAGAATCGAGCGTCGTCCGGCAAAGGCGGCCAATCCGGATTTGCATCCACCATGGCAGCCTTGAGGTCAAACCACTCGCCCTCATCCAAGTTCGGCGCAACCAGGGTCACCGGGACGGCGGGCGGGAGATCCGAGGTTGCGCCACCCAAATCTGCGAACGGATCTTCCGATCGAATTCCCGGTGCGACCCGTTCTTTGTCGAAGAAGTCGCGCAGATGGTAGCCGACGCTGGTCACCTGCCAATTCACCGGAACCACTTCTATCACCAAAGGGTTGCCCAGGTCCGCCCAGGCTGTAGGCAACCCCGATGCCAGCACCGCGCACATGGAAACGAGTCCGAACCATCTCATCTGTCCATCTTACGCAGAAGTGGCGACGAGGGACAATCCTGATTTCCCGCCATCATCTTTAATGGCAAAGCGCTGTGGGACAGAGTAAATGTTCACCCATGCTCCTCGTCATCGACAACTACGACTCCTTTACCTACAACCTCGTCCAGTACTTCGGTGAGCTGGGCGCGGAGATGGAGATTTTTCGGAATGATCAGATTAGCCTTACGCAAATCGCGAAGCTGGCGCCGGAGCGGATTTGTATTTCGCCCGGTCCCTGCACGCCGAAGGAAGCGGGGATCAGCAATGAGGTGATTCGTGAATTCGGGGGGAAGGTGCCGTTGCTGGGCGTTTGCCTGGGGCATCAGTGCATCGGCGATGTCTTTGGCGGCGCGGTGGTGCGCGCGGATCGGCTGATGCATGGGAAGACGTCGCTGGTGAAGCATGACGGGAAAGGGCTTTTTGAGGGGCTTTCGAATCCGTTCGAAGCAACGCGTTACCATTCCCTGATCATTCGGCCGGATTCGATGCCGGATTGCCTCGAAGTCACGGCGGAAACCGAGGAAGGCGAGATCATGGGAGTTCGGCACAAGGAACTGTCCATCTTCGGGGTCCAGTTTCATCCGGAGTCGATTTTGACGACGGAAGGGAAGCAGATTTTGAAGAACTTTCTCGAGATCACCTGATGCTCGTGAATGACTCCACCAGCGCGTCCGGATTGTTCACCTCCTTGATATCAATAGTCCATCTGCACACTTTCTTCCGAACGCACCCTAGTGTAGGCCGTCCAGCAGATTGCGCCTTACGAATGCCGAATTTTCCACAAGTTCAAGTTGGACCGGCACACCGGCGCGAGGAAAGAGCCAAGCGGGCTTCGTGACTGACGAGCAACGCAGAAATTGTCGAAAAGGTGGTATTCATCCAAACCTAACCGCGCAGCGGCAACAATAGAACAACCTCTAAAAGAACTGGAATGTGCAGTCCGTTGGACAGGATAAACTAGTCATGCCAATGCTGAAGCTCGACGATGTTTCCTTCCGGATCCGTCATATAGATCAGCGTCAGGGTCCCCGCCTTGGGGATGTCGATCGTGATCTCTTTGCCGTAGTCCCTTCCGCCCCAGTCCAGAATCTGCTGGCGAACTCCTGACAAATCATCCACCTCGAAGGCAATGTGAGCAAAGCCGGGGCGGTTG
>CAYGQD010000092.1:0-24381 GCA_964351855.1 uncultured Verrucomicrobiales bacterium | reverse complement strand
ATCTTGACCTGATCAGCTTCGTTGAGGACCACTTCCTTGGGCAGTTCCGCCATCTGCGTCTTGAGCTGAGCGATGGTTTTTTCTGCAGCGGCAAATTTGCTCTGGGCCGCCGCAGCTTTCTTCTGAGCTTCCTGAACCGCTTTCCCCTGACCTTCCAAGGCCGCCTGGCTGAACGAATGCTCTGATTCAAGCGAGCGCAGCTTCACCTCCAAGGGCTCCGTGGCCCGACGAAGAGAAGAGCGGGCGCTGGCCAAAATTTGGGATTCTTGGGACTGGAGCTTGGCTTGCAGCTCCTTGATTCGGTCGTCGCGGGTATTCGCAAGTTTCTGGGCATCAGCCAACTGAGCTTGGGCTTTTTCCGCCAACTCTTTCCAGTTGTCAGTTTCTTCGCTGACTTCTTTCAACTGAGAAACTTCTGCCAAGGCCTTGGCTTTCACCGCCTGCTCGGCAGCCAATTTAGCTTCTGCGGCCTTCAGTTGCTTCTTCAAGTTGGAAACTTCTTCCTTCAGGTCGTTGGTGACCGGAACCGCCGCCACCTTCACCGGTGCTTCAGGCTTTGCCGCAGCATCCTCTTTCGGATCGGTCTTTTCGGCTGGCTGGCCCGCAAGCAAATTCGGCTCCAGCGCCACGGGCTGCTTTCCCGGGGCGACCTTAGGTTCTGATGACTCCGCGGTGGCATTCTCCGTTGCGGCCACGGTCATGTCTGCCTCTGGCTTCTTCTCGTTCGTGGTTTTCGGTGCTTTTGGATCAGCGTCCGCGACCGTCACTTTGGATTTATCTTCCGAGGTTGGTTCGGCGGAATCAGCGGCCGAAGCAATCACCGTCGCTTTTACGGATTCTTTGGGTGAGACAGACTCGGTCGAAGCGACGTTTTCAGTCTCTTCTTCGGGTGCGGTTTCTGTGGAGCTCGCCACCGGATCAAGAGGGGGCCGCGCTACTTTATCGTCCTTGGGTTCGACGATTTGGCTCCAGCTCGAAATGATGATGAATAACGCCAGCAGAAAGGGCATCCCTAATGCCATCGCGAGAGTCGCGACGACGGTTTTGTCATTGGCCTTTTGGCCGTCTTTAGGATTGTCGTTTTCCATAACCCCAAAGAATGCCTAATTCTTGGACAACAAACAACTAAACTTTTCCAAAAAGTTCAGTAATTACGGCTTTTTGGAACTTGTTAGAGTGCGCGACGACTTCAATCCCCTCAAATCTGGGAGACGCTCAACGGTTGGGTCGCAGTGATGCGAGATTTGACGCGAAAACGATTCCCATTGATCAACTATTAAGGAGCAGCAAACATGCTAACTCCGCTGTCCGGACTCTTCACGGAGTCCAAAAGGCTGCAATATTGGTCGGACAACGTCCGCAAATGGTCCAGAACTTGCATCGCCGGATGGCTACGATCCACATCCATCATCATCAAATCACTGAATCCTTTGACGACGGCAATCTGGTTCCGCATGTCATGGCGACCTTCGCGATCTTCGAGCGGATTCACGACCGTTTTCCCTTCGGTGGCCATGGCGACGCAGGATTGCATCATTCCGTGTAAACTCTGTAAAATCCCGTAGCTTGCTTCCCGAACATACGCGATGTGTTCCTCCCCCAACTGCTGCTGATACTGTGGAAGATGTTCAGCGGTCTGTTGGATCTGAGCCGACAAATTCCAAAGTTGATAAAGAATGGGAGGGACGGGATCGTTCGTTGGAGTCATTGAAGCGGTAGCTAATTTTAGTGGATATGGTAATTATAAGCAAGATTTAGATATTCACAACCGGTATTTGTCCTTTTGAAAACGAATCGTCAGCCCATTCGAACCTGCGGTCGCATCGTTGGCACCTCTGAAACATTGCCTCCTGGCTTAATCTCGGTGGTTGCTTCCAATGGCTACACCGTAAATGCGCACCTGGATCGCGATTTTTCAGAAGCCCCAGATCAACTCAACGTTGGAGATGAAGTGGAAGTGGAATTTTCCGCCTACAATATGACTCAGGGGCGCATCTTGCGTCGCTGGAGCCTGTGTGCATCCTCGACAGAAACAAGTGTCGGTTGATTTTGCGTTCGCCGGTGGTTGATTGCCATTCAGATTGTTAGCTGAATCCGTCAACGTCATGAGTTCATCCACTCCAACCGGGGAATCCCTGGAAGCCACCAAATCCCACGCTCTCCAAGCCGCCGAAGAACTGCGGGCGGCTGCCGGAGCCAAGGCGCTACAATTCAAGCAGGCTGCCGAAAGCCGCGCCTCTCACATCCGCGAGGTCGCCGGGGAACAAGCTCAGACTATCAAAACCGCTGCGGGCGAGCAAGTCGGACAAGTTCGTGACGCCGCTCAGCACGGTTGGGACGACGCCAAGACGAAAGCCGAAGACCTTCGCCAAGAATTAGAGACCTACGTTCGGAAGAACCCGACCAAAGCCGTTTTAACGACCTTCGGGGTTGGGGTTTTCATCGGTTTATTGTTGCGACGCTAAGGGTTGGGGCTCGCAGCAGGACGCCCCGGCCTAACGAAAGCAATGATCAATCACACCAACCGGGATGATGCAGGCGAGGGCAGCTTGCGGGATCAGGTAAGGGAGTTACTCCGCTCCCTTCTTGCCCACGCTCAAGTTCGAATTCGTTTGGCGCTTCTGGAAGCGAAAGAGGCTTCGCGAATTCTGGGAGGGGTGGCGCTGTTTTACGCTGTTGGCGGCGGGTTCCTGTTTGCCGGTTATCTTCTCTCCGTCGCCGCGCTGGTCTTTCTGGTTGCCGCAAAGCTCGATTTACGATGGGAGATCGTGAGCCTGGCCTTTGCCGGGCTTCACCTGGCTGGAGGCGGAATCCTCATCTGCATCGCCCGGAAAATCGGGACACGTCCGCTTTTTGAAGCGACGCTCCAAGAATTGGAAAAAGACGAAAAATGGCTCGCTCAGAACCTACCCTCGAAGAAACGAAACAACAGCTAATTGCCTCTCTCAACGAATCCCGCCGGGAAATGGTGATCGAGATCGATGAGGTGTCAGGCATTCTGAATCTTCCGGGTCAAATCAAGGAATCGTTTCTTGGCGACCAGTGGAAATGGCTTGGGGGGGCGCTCGCTGCGGGCATCGCTGTCGGCTTTCTGGCTTCCCCGGGTAAGAAAGGAAAGCGATCGAAGAATGTCCTCCATCAAGCCGTCAAAGCTCCCGTTTCCTCAACCAAACGATCCCTAATCTTGGCATTGGCCGGAACCCTGGCACGAAGCGGGTTCGATTTGGCCAAACCCACGCTCTCCAAGATGGCTCAAGATGCCGTGCAAAAATGGGCTAAAGGCCCCCCGAATAACCAATAGAGTTGCATTTCAATTCGCTTTCAGGCTACATAACCCACCAAACCTTCACCTTGAATCCCCTTAACTGACCTATGTCAGACACGATCGCCACTTTAGACCACGTTGATGACTATTTGAAAGTCGCCTCCGAATACGGCTGTTCAGACCTTCATCTTCCTGCCGGAGCCCCGCCTTCCTGGAGACTCCATGGGACCCTTCAACCCATCTGGGAAAATGCCGACCTCATTACCGCAGAAGACTCCGAGCGGCTGGTAAAGGGATTTCTCAGTGATCGTGAGTTGCAGCGCTTTCAAGAGCGCGGTGACATCGACTTTGCCTACCACAATGACTTTGGCCGTTTCAGGGCCAGTGTCGTCAAGCAGCGTCTCGGCTGGGAAATCGTTTTCCGAATTATCAATACCACCATCCGCACGATGGATGAGCTAAAGCTGCCACCCCACATCAAGCCGCTTCTGCAATACACGAACGGTCTGATCTTGGTCACAGGATCAGTGGGTAGCGGCAAGTCCACCACCCTGGCCTCGTTGATCAACGAAATTAACGAGGATCGGGACGATCATATCATTACGCTGGAGGACCCCATCGAATATGTTTTTGAATCGAAACGTTGCCACGTCAACCAACGTGAAGTCCACCTTCACACGGATTCCTTTGCTCGGGCCTTGCGCGCATCCCTGCGTGAAGATCCGGATGTGATCATGGTCGGGGAAATGCGCGACCTCGAAACCATTTCCCTGGCAATCACGGCAGCGGAAACCGGCCACCTCGTGTTGGGAACGCTCCACACCGGAAGTGCGGCCCGAACCCTCGACCGGGTTTTGGACGTATTCCCCGTAGATCAACGCGGTCAGATCCGACAAATGGTGAGCGAGTCTCTCCGAGGCGTCATCAGCCAACAACTGGTGCCGACTGTCGATGGGAAAGGACGCGCCATGGCCATGGAATTGCTTGTCAACACTCCCGCCGTTTCCGCGAGCATTCGCGATGGAAAAACCTTCATGCTCCCGGGCATCATGCAAACGGGGAGAAACGTCGGCATGATTCTGATGGATGACGCTCTCAGAGACCTCCACAGCAAGGGGATCATCACTCAAGAAGACTGCATTTTGCGATCTATCGACCAATCCACCATGCGCCAGCATTTTGGCCTGGCATCATCCAACTAACTTTCTCGCAACCCTTTTTCTGACGAACATGGCTGTAATCGATCAATATTTTGAGGTTCTGGTGAACGGCGGCGGATCTGACCTTCACCTGAGTGTTGGCCAACCCCCCAAAGTGCGGGTGCATGGTGCCGTGAGCGCCATTTCCGATGGCGTCCTCACGCACGAGGCTCTCAACGCAATGCTCTCGGAAATCTGCGACCCCAAAGCCTACGAAAAGTTTCTCGAAACCGGAGATTTGGACTTTGCTTATGAGATGGACGTCAATTCGCGATTTCGCTGCAACTACTTCAAGCAGCAGAATGGACTGGGTGCCGTTTTCCGTCTCATTCCTACCAAAATTGCCACCCTGGAAGACCTCGGAATTCCAAAGGTGGTGGAGCACTTTGGGCAAATGAAAAGCGGCTTGGTTCTCGTCACCGGGCCGACCGGTTCGGGAAAGAGCACCACGCTGGCGGCGCTGATTGACTACATCAATCGCAACTACTCACGCCACATCATTACCGTGGAAGAACCTATTGAGTTCGTTCACAACAACAAGAAAAGCATCATCACCCAACGCGAAGTTGGGATCCAGACACCTTCGTTTGCCGATGGCCTCCGTGCTTCTTTGCGGGAGGATTCCGACATCGTCCTCGTTGGTGAGATGCGCGATCTGGAGACGATCTCGCTCGCCTTGACCGCTGCGGAGACGGGCCTGCTCGTTTTCGGCACCCTCCACACCAACAATGCGCGCAAAACGGTCGATCGGATTATCGATGTTTTTCCCTCCGACCAACAAGCCCAGGTCCGGACCATGCTCTCAGCTTCGCTTCGGGGGGTCGTCGCGCAGCTTCTCCTTAAGCGGGAAGACCAACCGGGCCGCGTCGCGGTCAACGAGATCCTTGTCGCGACTCCTGCGGTCGGGGCCGTGATTCGGGAAGGAGCGACCCAGAAACTCTATGACATCATCACCGGCGGAAAAGCGCATGGGATGCAGTTCATGGACGATGCCATTTGGGCAGAGATGGTTGCCGGCCGAGTAGGAGCCGTGGAATCCTATATGAAAGCGATCGATAAGACGCGATTTGCCCGAGCGCTTCCGGATGAGTATCAGGACCTCGCCAATTCCGGTGGGGGCGACTAAGGGCTTGTCACAAAATAGGCTTACAAAATCTGCTCGTCTTCCGACCCGTCGCCAGCGTTGGAATTCACCTCATTGAGCCCGCTAAACTCCGCTCAATTCCGGCTTGGCGACAAGGCGGAACTCTGCGCATCTCAAGCAGACTTATTTTGTGACAAGCTCTAAGGAACGACGCAGGAAAGGTTGAGCTCGAATCGTTGCTTCTCCAGGCGATGCCCTGAGCCCAAGTCTTCATCGCGATTTGGTCTCTCAGTCAAACCAACGGCAACCTTCCCTTAATCCTAAGCCAAGCATAAATAAGGGCCACCCGCCAAAGTGACGGAGTGGCCCCATGTATGCACGACAAACTGACGTTGTTGGTTGGTTCGTCAGAGAGTGCTGATTCCTGCCGGAAACGGCACAGAAAGTGGTTCTGCGTTGCGAAAAATGCCCATGACGGTGCGTGAAGGAAGGCACATTGGCCCATTCAAGCCTTCGATGATCGTCGCCGGGAAACGGTGACTTGGAAAACTTAGCTCTGGGTGCTTGCCGCAGCTGCCGCGATCGATTTCGAGACCGCCTCAAACTTCGCAACCTGCTTTCGAGCTTTCTCAACTTCGGAAGCCTTCGCGGTTGCTTGGTTTTGAGCCGTGGAGATGGCGGCAACGGATGCCTGAGCCGCCTTGGCAGCAGCATCAGCCTTCGTTTTACCATCGGCCAGCATCTTACCTGCCTCGGTAATTTCAGCTTCCAGACGTTTCGACAAAGCGGCTAGACTTGGCTTTGTCTTGGTCGTCTCGAGAGCCCCCTGGATTGCCTTCACAGCTTCCTCAAGGTCTTTGATTTGAGCGTTGGCCAATTCGGCGGCCTTTTGCTTGGCAGCCGATTCTTTCTTGGCTACCTCGACGGCATCTGCCGCAGTCTTGGCCTCTTTCTCGGCATTTTGCAGGGCCTTGGTAGCGCCAGACTGGAGACGGGCCACCTCTTCCGTCGCGGCTTTCAAATGAGAATCCACTACCGCAAGCGTTAGGGATGCAACCGCAGTTGATGCGGGAGTCGGGGCCGCCGGAGCAGGTGCCGGAGCTTTCGCGGGTGTCACGGGAGCAGGCTTTGGAGCCGCTGGCTTCGGCGTAGGTGCGGGCGTCGGCGTAGGTGTTGGCGTCGGCGTTGGAGGATTCGCCGCTGCTACCTCTACGGTCTTCTGTTTGGACTCATGTTCCCAGCCTAGATTGATAATCACATCAGGGAGGAGTTTATTGAGCTTCTCAGCCCCCTCGGACGTAGCTTTCGACTGCCACAAGTAGAGGCGGTTCAGCTTCTTCAGATCTGCAAGGTATGCCAATCCTGCATCGGTCACATTCGTGCCGTAGAGGTTCAAATACTCTAGATTCCCCAACCCGCTCAGCGCTTTCAGGCCTTCGTCGGAAATCGATGTTTGCTCGACTTTCAACTGACGGAGATTGACCATCTTCCCAATCGTGGCCAAACCCGCATTTGAGACTTTGGTCCGCGCGATATCCACCATGGCAATTTGATTGGCCACAGGCTCCAGCATCTTTAGCTGGGAATCACCAAACTCAGTCGCCACATTCAGGGCGGAAAACCGCAGATCAGAAGTGTTCTGAGCAATCGGCATCAGCGTGGCACCCGTGGCGTTCACTTTGGCCATGATTTCTTCGGCAAGCTTCTTCTGAGCTTCCATTTTCTGCGTATCTTCAACCGTGACCGCCGGCTTGGCAGGCATGGCCTTCAAAGAAGCCAACACTGTAGTGACATTTCCTTTGAGTTCCTCCGAAAGGCCCAATTGACTGACTTTGGCGGTGGGACTGGCTCCCTTCGAAATCCAGAAACTCAGCAACTTTACCTCATCATCCGTGAGTTGCTCTTTGTCTTCAGGCGGCATGTGCTCGTCGTCATCCAACGGGAGATCGATCCGAACCATGGAGAGGCTTTCGTCCACCTTCCCGGGAACCACGGAAGGGCCTTCGCTTCCGCCTTTGAGGAGATGATCGAGCGAATCGACGCGCAGTTTACCTTTTTGTTTATCAGCACCGTGGCAACTGGCGCATTTTGCTTCAAGAACTGGAGCAATGAGGTCTGAATAGACGACTGGATCTTCAGCGTGACCCGATCCGGCACCAAGGAAAACGACAGAAGAAGTGACGGACAGCAGAAATCGGTTTGGGATTTTCATATAGCTCTACTTTTAAGTTTACTAGATTTTTAACTTAAGTCAATAAAAATTAGAAACTCCATTCCCTTCATAGTCTAGAACACCGCTTGAGTGTCAACGAAAAATTGGAGAAGGAAGTGGTGTCCTGGTTAGAGTTTCGTCATCGTCCTTCCCGCAGTTGCCTTGATTTACGGTCGACAACTGGAGAAAGACCGCTAGAGAGTGAAAATCGCTCACGCGACCAAACCTG
Organism: uncultured Verrucomicrobiales bacterium; assembly: GCA_964351855.1. Classification (GTDB taxonomy): domain Bacteria; phylum Verrucomicrobiota; class Verrucomicrobiia; order Verrucomicrobiales; family DEV007; genus JBCDHN01. Next base: position 16,392 of record CAYGQD010000092.1, on the reverse strand, counting down.
CGGCTGAAATAGCCACTCTTGCGACCCCGTTTCAAAAAACACTAGCTCTCCTTTTCTGACCATGGCCCTCCAACTCCGCCCTTCCTTCGACTGCGAATTCGACTGCATTTCCCTTGGTGAAGTGATGCTCCGACTCGATCCTGGCGAAGGCCGGATCCATACAGCCCGCAACTTCACCGCTTGGGAAGGCGGAGGGGAATACAACGTGGCTCGGGGTCTCAGACGATGCTTCGGAAAGTCCTCTGCGGTCGTAACGGCATTCGCGGACAATCCTGTGGGCCGATTGATTGAAGACTTTATCCTCCAGGGCGGTGTCGATACCCGCTTTATCCAGTGGCTGGAATATGACGGAATCGGACGCGAGGTCCGCAATGGTCTCAACTTTACGGAGCGCGGATTCGGGATTCGTGGCGCAGTCGGTTGTCCGGACCGGGGAAACACCGCAGCTTCTCAGATGAAACCGGGTTCCGTCGATTGGAATGAGATCTTCGGAGAAGTCGGAGCGCGTTGGTTTCATACGGGAGGGATCTTTGCCGCGCTTTCGGAGACAACGGCTGAATTCACGATTGAAGCCTGCAAAGCGGCTCAGAAGCACGGAACCATCGTTTCCTACGACTTAAACTATCGTCCCTCGCTGTGGAAATCGATTGGAGGATTGGAAAAGGCCCAGGAAGTCAATCGTGAGATCGCCAAGTATGTCGATGTCATGATCGGGAATGAAGAAGATTTCACCGCATCGCTCGGATTTGAAGTCGAAGGCGTCGATGAAAACATCACCGGGATCGACGTTGCCAACTTCAAGAAGATGATCGAGACCGCGATCAAGGAATTTCCGAATTTCAAAGCGACTGCGACAACGCTTCGCGAAGTTCACACCGCCACGGTCAACGATTGGGGCGCGATCTGCTGGCACGATGGACAGTTCTATGAATCGATCCAGCGCGACAGACTCGAAATTCTCGATCGAGTCGGCGGTGGAGACAGCTTCGCGTCGGGACTCATCTATGGTTTTCTCGAGCACAATGATCCCGAAAAAGCGGTCAACTACGGTGCGGCCCATGGGGCTCTAGCCATGACCACACCGGGCGACACGACGATGGCCAGCCTCGCGGAAGTGGAGAAAATCGTTTCCGGCGGAGGAGCCCGAGTCGTCCGCTGAGATGATCTTCCTCGACGATTGATTCGCTCAACATTCGCAGTCTCAGCTATGACAGAACTCACAGGAAAAACGGCGATCGTTACCGGAGGCGGAAGCGGAATCGGACTAGGAATCGCCCGGGCCCTTGCGGAGTCCGGCTGCAAAGTCGTGATCACGGGCCGGAACCAAGCGAAACTCGAGCAGGCCGCCGCGACCTTTCAGAACGATCCTCCACTGGTCCGAAGCTGCGATGTTTCAAATAGAGAGGACGTCTTGAGCCTCTTTGCGTGGGCCTCCCAACAGCTCGGAGCGATCGATGTGGTCGTGAATAGCGCCGGGGTCAATATTGCTCAACGCCGAATGGAGGTGCTGAATCCGGCCGATTTTGACAAACTTATTGCGATCAATTGCACCGGGTTTTTCAATGTCCTGCATGCTTCACTGCCCGAGATGAGAGCACGAAAAGATGGATTGATCTTCAACGTATCATCAATCGCAGGAAAAAGGGCTCTGCCGCTGGCCGGTGCTGCCTACGCCGCTTCGAAATTTGCGGCAACCGCACTGGGCACCGAAATTGGCGCGGAAGAGGCTGGCAACGGAATTCGAATCACCAATGTCTATCCCGGCGAAGTGAACACGCCACTTCTGGATGATCGCCCGGAACCCGTTCCGGATGAAAAGAAAGCGAAGATGGTTCATCCAGAGGATGTCGGAAAGCTTGTAGTGGCGATCGCCCAGCTTCCGCCTCATGTGGTGGTTCCTGAAATCATCATTAAGCCATTGTATCAGGAATACCTATAGCTGTTGATGCGCTCCTGAAGGCCGGGCTCTCAAAGCCAATGGAACGTAGGGGAGACCGTAGCCACTTCTCCCGTGATCGGCAGCACTCAGAAATCCAAGTAGACCTCGGCGCGGCGGTTCTGCGCCCGTCCAGTCGGATTATCGGTCCCATCAGGATTCAAATTCGGTGCTTTGGGAGCACTCTCACCATAGGCTTTGGTCACAATTTGGGCAGCCGGGATTCCAGCGGCAATCAGTGAGTCGCGAACATTGGAAGCCCGCAAATTGCTCAAGCCCTCATTGTAGTTTTCATCCCCCATGGCGTCCGCATGGCCGTTGATATGAAGCTGGCGCTTGGGGTCCTGCCGCAAAATTTCCGCAATAATTCCGAGTTGTTTACTGGCCCGTGGATTCAGCCCCGAATCGTCATATTCAAAGTAGAGCACCAGCGAATCCCCACCCTTCAGGTTCTTTTTAATGGGGGTATAGGCGATGTCTCCAGCTCCCAAGGCCGCCGCTTGTGCTTGAATCAGCTTTGAGAAATTGAGCCCCACCACTTTCCAAGGCTGAGTCGCAGCTTTTCGCTCCATTTCGATCCCGAAGTCCGATTCTTTCGCTGCCGACTGCAACCTTGCGATCACCCAGGCATTCAGGTCCTGTGCAGCCGTCGCAATCAGCGCGTTCTTGCTGTGGGGCTTAAACTCACCTTCCTCCACGACGATAAACAGCGCCGCTAACTTCTCATCGGTAAGTCGTTCCGAGTTCACGTGAGCTTTTGCTTCCCGAAAATCCCGGCTCAGGACCGCTTCGAAAAAGGCCTTGGCGATCTCGACTGGCTTGTTTTTGTCTGCCGCACCTGCAACCGGTTCCGCAGGCATTTCCTTCGCCTGAAATTTCGCGGCAATCGCCTCGATGTCCGGAACCGCAAGACTCAGCATTTTCCATCCTTGGTTGCCCGCATTCGCCACTTCCAATTGAATCTGCTGGTCACCCAACGCCTTGCTACTTTCAGGAGCTTTCAGATTGATCCCCCATTTCTTTGCGTCAGCTGAAGAGCTGAGCTCAACCTGGGGCTGTTCGGAATCCACCACATATTTGCGATCCACAAATAAACTCTTGAGGCGCTCTTTGTTTGTTGCCGTGGCTGCCTCACTGCCCACCAGTTCCAAAAATCCTGCGACGTCCCCCGATCTCAGCTTCGCACTCAGGTCCGAAACCCAGACCGAATCGGTCATGTATGGGGAAGGCTTTGTCTCAGGAGTGCTTTCAGGCGAACTCGCTTCTGTCATTTTCGGCGCGGCGGTATCCGTAACCGTTGCAGAAGTACTTCCAGGCTCTTCGATCACCGCAACTTCATCATCCGTATCCGCGTCCGTTCCCATCACTTCTTTGAATTTGGGAATAAAGAGAAAAGCAGCAACTGCCAGGCCCACAACGAGCACCCCCAAAAATGCCAACACAGGGCCACTAATGCTTCCGGAAATCTTGTGATCTTTCATTGGTCGAAATTTTGTTAGGACTGTTTCCCGCTTCAGGAGAACTGTCAAACCTCAGACTCGCGAAGTTGCGAATAATTACCGCACGAAATCTCAGGCAAGATAATCCCTAACTTGGCCTAAACTCAAGGTAATAGCGACGCCGATTTCTGGTTAGCATCATCGTTGACGAGCTGTCTGTCGGCATTTCGCTCAAGAGCCGGTAGAAGTCCTCTTCCGTCCAAACCGGCAGACCGTTGACTTCATGGATCAAGTCGTAGCCCTCCACATGACCACTTACGGGAGAATCATCATTCACCCGCCAGACAAAAATCCCCCCTAGATCCTTCGGCATTCCTGACTCAATTTTGTCCCGCGGCGTTAGTTCCCTCAACAGTAATCCCAAAGAAGCCCGCAATTCTTCTGCGGTTTTGCCGGAACTCAGAATCTCAGGCAACCTCGCGATTTGGTTCACATCGTGAAACTGGGCCAACTCCACGTCGACTTCAACATCGACTCCGCTCCGCCAAACGGAAATCGAAACCGGAACCGCTGGTTTTTGGGCCCGAATCACCTGAGAAGCATCCGTCACCGACCCAATTTCCATGCCACCGATTCGAAGGACAATGTCTCCTTCCTTCAGTAGTTCCTTCGCCGGAGAATCCTCCTCCAAGCTGTAAATCATCGCTCCGGTTGGTTTCGGGAGTCCCACCGCACTGGCCATCTCGCTTTTCACCTCATTGAAGATCACTCCCAGATACGGCCGTTTCCGCTGACCGAGATCAAGAACCTCCTCGTAAGCACGGACCACCCGGTTGGAAGGAAGAGCGAGTCCCATCCCCTGCCAAGCGCGCACCCTACGGGGATCCGGATCCTGTTCTCCCGTGTAGGCGATCACGTTAATCCCGATGATCTGTCCATAAATATCGCTCAATGGTCCCCCGGAGTTTCCCGGATTGATCACCGCATCCGTCTGAATGTAGGCATTTTCACTGGAACCGAAAAATCGTCTCCCGGTTCCATTGATGATCCCTTGGGTGATGGACTCGGAAAGTCCAAACGGATTGCCGAAGGCGAACACAATCTGTCCCGGCTGAATCGCGTCTGAATCCGCAAAATTCAAAACCTCAAACTTGCGCCCACCGCGGTCTTTGATCAGCAAAACCGCCACATCGACCGTCGAATCCGCTCCGATCACGATCGCCTCATACTGCTGCTGATCGTGAGTCGTCACGATGATGTCATCGGCTCCTTGAATGACATGGTGATTCGTAATGATATGGCCTTCTTCCGAAATGAAGACTCCGGAGCCAACACCCGGGATCTCTGTAAAGACGTCCCGATTCGTCACCCGCGTTTCGGTCGGAATCATCACCGTTGCCTCTTTCCCATCCGGCATCATACTCCGCATCGCGGTGCTTTTGATGATCTCCACTTCGGGAACCTGCTTCGCGGAAGTGGTGTCAATACTGACCACCGACGGAATCACATGGGCGATGACCCGCGTGTATTCACGATTCAGTTGCGCAAAATTCGGGACCTCTAACTCGGTAAGTCGGTGGCTCGGAAGGCCAAAAGTCCCCTGTTGCGAGACCGCATTACGCCCCATCACGCTGAAGAGGGAGTATCGTTCACTGCTGGAAGCGATTGGGTAATAGACCACCAGAGTTACCAATGCGAACCCGATGAAGTAGAGAATCTGTGATTGGTGAACTCTCAAAATAACATCTCAGAAGAAACCATACGGAAGATCGGCATGGTCTGTTCTTTCGCGATCAAAAATGCCCGTTTTTTCCCGAGCCAAGTGCGAGAAGGATATGGTTTGGAACCGAAACCCTAATGGAGGTTCATCGCTTCACTCACGGTATGGACCGAGGAATCCGGCATCACGAGGAGAGCACCTTTCTTGTGATTGCTCGCTCGTTCAATTAGCCACGGCTGTTTTGCCCACTGCCAGGGGGTATTGGGTCCGGAATCAAACAGCGTAGGAACATAAGATCCCACGAAGTCTTCTGCGGAGATTTGGACCATCCGTTCCTTTTCTTCGGTCGGACACATCCACGCTGCCCGCTCACCGCCATACGGCGTCACCTCACCGATAATCCAGTTGTAGAAGTCGGTGTCACGATCACCGATGTCCTCCGGCATCTGGGGCCAGCGATTGTTGTCTTGAACGTAGGAGGCAAATGAATCATGCAACCTCCGCAGATTTCCCATGCAGGCGACCATCTCCGCCTTCTTGATCACCGCACCATAAGAAATGCTTAAGATGCCGGCGAGGGTCGCCATGATCACCATTGAGACGAGCATCTCAATCAGCGTGAAAGCTGAATCTTTTCTGGTGGTAAGGCGACCCCTCATCAGGTTCCGGCGATGGTTAACCGTAATTACCCACCAATAATGCCGGAACTCTGCGCAAACTCTTGCAACGGATCAACAATCGAGATTCTCCGTCCAAACAGTTTCAGCTTCACAGAAGCAAAAGGCTCCAGGGGTCCCTCAGGAGCTACGTTGGGTTCCACGACCGGGCTAACCGTCGTGTTGGTAATGGTCTGGGTGAATGATCCATTCGTCCCGGTGAGCGCGGTGATATTACCATTCGCGTCAAAGGTTGCTCCCGTGACACCACCCGTCGCAACGTTCGATGCGTTCGATGTCGTAGTGGAGGTGCTGGTTCCACCGGTTGCTTGCGGTGCAGGCTGGGGACGAACCCGGATTTCATAGACATCCGGTAGCTGGAAACCCGTCAGGTCAATGAAAGAACCAAAACCGCCTCCTGCCCCAGCATTTAGAAGGGATGAAAAATCGAACCCAGGAGTCACCACTTCCATCGGCGGTCGGCTGAAAAAATTCGCTTCCCCTTCAGCTCTGAAACGGATGTAGGGAACTTCCTCCGTGACTTCGCCTGTGAAGGCAACGTTGAACGTTTCGGCGAATCCGCTCACGTTCACGATGGCGGAAATGTCTTCCGCGAAATCAGCGAGCGACTGTTCAATCTGATCGACGATCACGGATTGACCGCTGCCGGCACCGTTAACGCCTCCGGTAAGAGCACTCACGGTTCCAAATACATTGCCGAAGTAAGCGTTACCCGCAAAAAAGATGACGGAATTGGACCGCGCTGCTAATCCGCCTTTATCTCCCCCGGTGCCTCCGGTTTGGTTCGCTGAAAGAGCGTCTGCGATCAGACTGGCAATGTTCTCCCGCGGATCTTCCAAGCTTTGGCGCTGTGCGTTGCTCTGGAACCTCAAAAATCCTGAACCATTCTTTAAGGTGATGGAAGCCTCGTAGAGACCATTGGTGTTCTCTCGCGAAAATTGGTCACCCCTCAACTGATCCCAAGGACCGCCGGTGATCGCCAGCGCAGGAGAGACAGTCGCAACAAAAAAACCTAGTAGTGGAAGCAGCTTGTTTTTCATGGTGCGATGAAATCACATTGTGAATACAACCGTCAACTTTTTTTGGGCACTAACTGAAAAAAAAACCACGAATTGGGGGCCGTTGAAGTCGCGATCTCCAAAAATAGCTCCTCGATGCCGCTCACTCGGTCTCGAATCCAGTGAATAGGAGTCTACCTATCCACGTTCCCGTCTCAAGATCATCGAGAACAACGGACACTTTTTCTCTTCCTCGTCGCCTGAATCTCAGGGTCATCGGTTTTGACAGAGAGCTTCGCACTCGCTATGCTGTCCATCACGCTCATGCGCCCGGTTCACTCCACCTTTTTGCAGACTTTTTTCAGCATCGCTTGCTTGAGCATGGGAGTCTGGGTGCCCAGTTTCGCCCAGCAAGGCGTGGGTCCAACGGATCGCAATCTTGATTCGTCGGAAGAAAATCGCATTCCAACTCCAATCAGGCAGGAATTTAAGGTCAAGTTAGGTCAGAGTATCACCATTGAATTGCGAACGCTTGGGGATTCTGCGGCCCAAGCGATCCGCTACATCATCAAAGATCAGCCCTTGGCCGGCACCCTTTCTCCTCTCCGTTTCATCGACACGGCACGCTCGCGGATGGAAGTGGACTACACTCCCGATCCGAATTCCAAAGTCAGTCATGATCGCTTTTCTTACTCCGCTCAGTATCCGAATGGCCGGGTCTCCGCCCCGGAGACGATCAACATCAAGATTATCCAACCAACTCCCGAGCTGGTGGCCCCGGCGAACATTGATTTTGGCAAGACCATGATGGGGAGCGACGCGATCGTTGAAATCGAGATTGAGAACAAAGGAGATTCTTTCTATGAGGGAGTTTTCGATCTGGATGAACCCTTCTCGCTCGTGACGGAGAACCCAGACCAGTCTGTTCGAATCGAACCCGGCGAAAAAGAAACTCTCACCTTCAGATTTAAGCCCATACACCAAGGCCTGCGGATGCATCGGATGCCCTTCCCTGCCAGTGATGATGGCTCCATTCGCTTCACGGGAGAAGGGTACATTCCCTTTACGTTGAGCACTCCCGAACTGGTTTTGACCTACAATCCTGAAACTCGCAGCAGAAGCGGCGTTTTATCGGTCAGGGCCAATGATTCACCCGGCTTTCCGTTCCAGGTCGAAAAGAGTGAGCGGATATTTTTATGGAGCAGCGACCCCTTATGGCTGGAAGGTAGCGATTTGATTCAATTGGCCGTTCATCTCAGCTCCGCCGATAGCTCGGAGTTCGAAGGAGAAATCTTGGTGAGTGTGGGAGACTATCAGCGCAAAGTTGCCGTTAGAGCGGACCCTAGCCCCCCCTTCATCGAACTCATCGGAACGCCCATTCTTGACTTTGGGAAAGTTCAGGTTGGCCAGGAATCGCGATATGTTGTGCTTTTAAGGAACCGAGGAGGGATGGATGCCTCGGTCCATGCCCCAATTACGGCACCCTTTTCCCGAGCAGGAGCCCCATCCACCTCCAATTTCGTCATTCCTGCCAACACGGAAATCGAAATGGAACTCGTCTTTCAGCCGATCAATCCCGGGGATTTTCAACGAACGGTCAGTCTGGAAGCGAGTGGTCGAAAAATCCTGTTTATCCTGGAAGGAGAAGGTCTCTCCGTTCAGGAATGGGATGAATACACCGACATGCGCACGGGAGACTTCGGCGCCGCAGGTTCCGTCTCTGGCCAATTTGCTCCAGCCGGGGATCCCAACTCCGTTACTCAAGGCCCAAGAGCCACGGTCCACTCTGGAGGTGCCCCATTCAGTCGCCAAGGAACCGCACGCGCCCCCATTCGGGGATACAGCAGCGGCCGCGACAACTTTTACGCAAACTTGGCGGCTTCCCAGATTGCCGAAGCCCGTCTCCCTCCAACGGCTGACCAAATCAAACGCCGTGAGAGCATTTTGAAAGAACTCCCTATTTCCGTGACGGGCAAGGCAGGGGAAATCCCTCTCCCGAATTACATTACCCGAGACGGAATGTTGTCCCTCAGCCCCTTTAAGCTCAAGACGGATCCGCGCTTACCGAAAATCCCTCGTTTCACGGTCTATAAGTCCGGTCCGACGTCCGTAAGTTTGCTCTTCGCGCGCCCAAAAGGGATGCATGAAACCTACGGGGTGGAATTGCGCGCCACCCGCTACAATGCCAAAGAAGATCGCTTTGAGGCGATTTGGTTGCCCTACAAAAAGGTGAAATACATCGAGGAAGAGAAATACGTCATTGCAGAGGTGAAGGGCCTCCAGCCTCAATCCTTCTTTTCGTTGCGGGTGTTTACGATGGGCCCCGGCGGAACCAATAGCTTCCCTTCGGAAGAGTTCGGCGTCCGAACCCAAGCCCGAGAGATGAGTCTGGGAATGCAAATGGTGATCGGGCTCGGGGCTCTCGTCGTAACCACGTTTGCCGGAATGATCATGTATGTGAAGCAAACGGGCTTGGCTTAATAGCTGCCAGAGAAAGTGAGACCGGGTTTCGCGCTTCAAATCCAGCTTCTTGTCACCTTCTCGTGTAAGCCGATTCGTGGATTCGCTACTTCGGCCTCATGCTGAAGGCTGGGTAAGGTCATGTAACGGTATCCATTTTTGCGCGGCACCCTCAAACGGTCTGGACATGCCCCGGGGTTTCGTATATTTCCAGTCGCATCGAATGATCAAGAATTACGGCAGGACTTTGGCAGAAAGCTGGCGCAGAATTGTAGCCGGGTTCTGCTTCCTGTTCGCTCTGGTGCTGACGAGTTGCGTCGATTCAACCGTGCAATCCGGCGAGCCAGAGGAGGAAGCGGCGGCCAGCCAGGAGAGGGATTCAACCAACTTTGCAGGTAGCGAAACTTTCGAAGGCTGGTCCGAGATCGATGACCCGGAACGGGACGGCTGGGAAACCGAAGCGTTCAACGACGAAGCGGCCACGGTCTTGAAGAAGTTGGGCGAGGTTCTCCTTTCCGATGTTTCGGACGGAGGCTCAACGGGCATGCTTGCGCCAGACGTCACCCTCATCCCCATTCCCGAGGAAAGCCCGACGACGAAGACCATCACGGCTCCCGGCGGGTTCGTGATTCAACGGGTTCAGCGTTCCGAAAACTCTGTTGAACGATTGAAGGGAGCAGAACCCGTCGTTGCCAGGTTGCGAGAAACGTTTCGCCCGGAGGGTTTTCGCGAAGCTCGGATCAAGTTCAAGATCATTTCGGTGAATCGAGACACGCCTGCTGCCACGATGACGGATGTCCGGGTCGAAAGCTTAGCGATCAATGAGGACAGCGCCATCGAGCGCCATTCCAACTGGTCGGTCACTTGGGAGCAGGATCCCGGCTCGCGGGCAGGTGCGACGATTGCCTCCATTCGGGTTCTGGATCGGGAAACCTCGACCCGCCCGTATTCCGGGAAGCTCTATTTTTCAGATTGCACGCAGTCGGCATTAGAAGGCGATCCCACTTACGAAACCCAGATTCTTCGTGGGCTGACCCATTGGCTGGAGCGCCAGGGTCTCCGCCGGGCCACCTCCATTTATGGTTGTCCCGGGATTGCGCTTGGGGATGTGAACGGAGACGGGCTAGAGGATCTCTTTCTCTGCGAAACCCAAGGTGTTCCAAACTGCCTTTTCATTCAAAATCCGGATGGCACGCTGGAAAACCGGGCCGCAGACTGGAACGTGGATTGGCTGGATGATGCCCGCAGTGCGCTCCTCATCGATCTGGACAACGATGGGGATCAGGATCTTGCCGTAGCCACGATTGGCTTTCTTCTCGTGGCCTCCAACGAAGGCGGTTCGTTCCAATTGCAGGCCGCTCTGCCGTGCAGTGAGGACGTGACTCACCTGGCAGCAGCGGACTACGATCTCGACGGTCGAATCGATCTCTACGTAGCGGCGTATTCACAATCCAACGAAGCGGGTGCGAGCCTTAGTCCTTTGGGAGGATTCTACCTTGACGGCGGGCAGGGAGCGCCAAATCGACTCTTTCAAAACCAAACTTCGACCGGTGGAACCTGGGTGTTCGAAGATGTGACCGAGCGTACTGGAATGGAAATGGACAACCGAGGGCTGACACTGAGCTCTGTCTGGGAAGATTTCGATCAGGACGGCGACCCTGATCTCTACGTTGCGAATGACTTCGGGAGCAATCATCTCTATCGCAATGATGCGGCGGCAGACGGGGCGCGCACGTTCGTCAATATTGCGAACGTAGTTGGAAGCAAAGACGCGGCTTTCGGAATGTCAGCGGCATGGGGGGATTATAATCGCGATGGACGAATGGATCTCTATGTCGGCAACATGTGGTCTTCAGCCGGGAAACGGATTACCACGCAGCCGAATTTTAAACCCGGGATGGATGCGGACGGCTTGAAATCCTATCAGCACCTCGCCCGCGGGAACACGCTCTTGCGCAATGGGGAACATGGAGAGTTCGAAGACGTCAGTGACGATGCCGGGGTGACGATGGGGCGATGGGCCTGGTCGGCACCGTTTACAGATTTCAACAACGACGGGTGGGAAGATATCGCTGTAGCCAACGGATTCATTACCGGGACCGGCCCGGGTGATTTGTGAAGTTTCTACTGGCGGCAGGTCGTGTCGCTATCACCACAGGAAACCGAGTCGGACTCCGTTCCAGACTTCCGGGCCCGGAGTCATGAGTTGGCGTCCATGGTCCGTCAGGGGCGGTCTTGGAGTGGGTACGAGAGGAACTGCGCCTTTCTGAATCTCGGTGATCAAGCCGAACGATTTGCCAACATCTCGGCAGTTTCAGGCCTCGATTTCGACGACGACGCTCGCGCGATCGCGGTTCTGGATTGGGATCACGATGGCGATTTGGATCTCTGGATCCGGAACCGCAACGCTCCTCAACTGCGACTGATGCGCAATGAGGCAGGACGGGGCGCGGGTGGTTTCCTCCGGATCCGTCTCAATGGCGACGGCAAGACTACGAATCGTGATGCCATCGGTGCCCGCGTTGAAGTGAGTCTCAAGGGAACCACTCATCGGTTGATCCGCACCATCCGAGCGGGCGAGGGCTTTCTTTCTCAGTCGAGTAAAACGCTCCATTTCGGGCTCGGTCCGGCCCAGGCCGCAGACATTGAGCAAGTCGTCATCCACTGGCCCACCATCGAAGGCAAAACCGAGGAAATTCTGACGGGTTTGGAACCGAACCGGACCTATCTGGTGGAACAGGGACAGGGCCAACGGGTGCTGGAAGGCAATCCCGGTGCTAGTTCCGCATTGAAGCCCCTGCCGATCAAACTTCCTCAGGAAGAGAGCGTCACCCGAGTTCTCTTGGAAAGTTTGCTTCCGAGCCCGGAAATTACCTACCGGAGCCGCGAAGGAGAATCGATGGTGATGCCGCTGAAACAAGATGATTGGAGTCTCGTGAACCTTTGGGCTTCCTGGTGCGCCCCGTGCCAAGATGAGCTGAAGGAATTCGCGGAGCGAGCCGATGAGTTGAAGGCTGCCAAAATCCAAGTGCTCGCGTTGTCGGTCGAGGCCGCAAATCGTTTTTCGGTGGATTCGCCAGACGTGGTAAAAGCCGGAAAACTGGTCGCACAGTTTGGGCTCCCCTTCGCGACGGGCTTTGCCGAAGCACCCCTTCTGGACAAGTTTCAATCGGTCAACGACTTCCTGACAACCATCCATCGCCCCCTCCCGGTTCCGACGAGCTTTCTGATCAACCCACGGAATCAGATCGTTGCCATCTACAAAGGTCGGGTTTCGGTCGATACCGTTTTGGAGGACGCGATGGATTCGCCGCTTCACGAACGCCTGCAACGGGCGATGCAACTCGGAGGGAGTCTGGTTCCCAGTGAAACGGTGCGCGAAGCGGCAGTTTTCCGGGAAGCCGAGTTTCAGTTGCACGCGGGTCGCGACATTGGAGCCAAATCTCCCATGACCGCTGCCGCGTTTTTCACCGAGTCACTCCGCCATCGCCCCGCATCGGGTGAGGGCCGGATTCTCTTGGCGACTTCTCTTGCCGCGTCGAACCAGATTGAGGCAGCCCAGAGTCATCTGATGACAGTTCTGGGTGATCCAACTGCGAAAGAGCATCACGCGGCGGCCACTTACCTTCTCTCCATGATCGCCCTCCAACAAAACCAGATTGGGCAGGCGATGGAGCAGCTTGAAGCAACGCTCCAGCTTCAACCGGATCACGTTCACGCGCTGAACAATCTGGCCACCCTCCTGATCGCACGATCCCAGCAAATCGAGCGCGCCATTGAACTTTCAGATCGGGCAGTCAACTTGACCGGTGGCAATCAACCGGAATATTTGGCCACTCAAGGAAAAGCCTATGCGAAGGCAGGGAACTTCGACGAAGCGATTTCTGCTATCGAAAAAGCCATGGCGCTAGCTGAAGGAAGCGGGAATCAGTCCCTCGTCTCGACACTGCGCGCGCAGATCGCTCTCTACCGGGAACAAGCAGACCGCCTTCAACCCTCCGTGAAGTAGGATCTCAGGTTTTGCAGGCTCGTCGCCGCCAGCGATTCCAGCCGAAACGCCATCCCTTCAAACTCGAGCGCTTCGGTCACCGGATTCGGAACGATCACGCAGGGCACACCCGCTGCCCGGGCTGCCCGCAGACCGTTCAGCGAATCTTCGAAGATGATGGTTCGCTCCGGATTCACGTTGAGCTTCCGAACCGCAGTTTCGAAGAGCTGGGGCGACGGTTTGGGGTGCTCCACGTCATCCAACGTGACAACGTGCTCAAAAAACTCCCGCAGCGCGAGCGTCCCCAACCAAACTTCGACCCATTCGCGACTCGAACTGGAAGCAACCGCACAGGGTAACCGGTGAGCCCGGGCCTCCTCCAACAGGTCTACGACCCCAGGCATGGGCCGTTTTTCGCGAAGCAATTCCTGGACGCGATCTCGACGCTTTTCGTCCAGCGTTCCCCATTCTAACGACCGGTCGATCAAGCGTTCTAGCTCCGAGGCCGGATTGTAGTGCGTGAAGTTGCTACCAACACAGCGGGTGTAGGTCGCCAATTCCAACTTATGGCCATGATCTTCGTAGCATTCCCGCCAGGCCTCAAAGATCGGCGTTTCCGTATCCAGAATCAGTCCGTCAAAATCGAAAATCAGGGCTTGGAGGCTCATCTTGTCTGAGGTCCGGGCTCACCCACGAGGGTGAAACTGGCGGTGGACTTGTTTGAGGCGCTTCCCGTCTACATGGGTGTAAATCTGGGTGGTGGCGATGTCCGCATGCCCCAGCATTTCCTGAATGACTCGCAAATCGGCCCCGTTGCCGAGGAGATGCGTGGCGAAGGAGTGCCGCAGGAGGTGAGGATGAATGATCGAGGGATCAAACCCGGCTTCGACCGCGCGCTCCCGCAGAATTTGCGAGATCCGCTGCCGACTGAGCTTGCTTCCTCGGATCGAAAGAAAAACCTGGTCGCCCGAACGCTTCGTCGCAAACCGCGGCCGTTCCATGTCGCCATACTGCTCCAGCGCTTCTTTGGCCCGACCACCCAGAGGGACGAGCCGCGTCTTCCCGCCTTTTCCGTGAATTCTGACAATGCGCTCCGTTAGGTTGATCGCGTCGAGGGTCACTTCAACCAGCTCACTCAAGCGGAGACCAGAACTGTAAAACAGTTCGATGATGGAGCGATCCCGCAATCCACGTTCCAATTCGGGATCAATCGCCTCAAGAATGGCTTCGATCGTGACCTCATTCAAGGTTCCGGGAAGGTGTCGCTCCAGCTTTGGCGAAATCAGCGCCTCGCCGAAGTCCTTCGGCAGGTGATGGCGTTGATGAAGGAATTTAAAGAAGATCTTCAGCGCGAGGTTGTTCAACCGGAGGGTGGCCGCTGCCAGATCGAGGGTCTTTCGATAGGCGAGAAACTCGGTCAGATGCTTGAATTCGATGTCTGTGACCTCTTCCACCTCGTAGGTTTCCAGGAGCCACTTCCGAAAATGCGCCAGCGACTGCTGGACGGAGAGCTGGTAGTTCGTCGAAAGCCCTCGTTCGGTAGCGAGAAAGCGAATGAACTGATCGATGACGGCATCCACGGCAGATCCGTCGTTCATCCTAACATAATTTCCAGGTCTTTCCGGAAATTCTCCTGATGCGCCGGCTTGTAGGATCGGGTTAAGCCCGGATTTCAGCAGCTCCCCAGCGCCTTTGCTCAGGCAAAACAGAGGACAGGAAGACTCTGATCCGTTTTTTCGGTTGGCAGGCTAGGTAAAGTTTGTTTGTGTAACCGGCTAAAATGGAAATCCTTTTCCAGAATTTAATTTCACCTATTGTCCTTTCGTTTCTCCTGGGAATGATCGCCTGTTGGGTTCGGAGTGATCTCCAGATCCCGGAGCCGATCTATCAGGCGCTGTCGATCTATCTGCTCTTCGCGATCGGCCTGAAGGGAGGCGTCGCCATTGCGGACACCGGAGTTCGCAATCTCATCTGGCCCGCACTCGCCACGCTGGTCCTCGGCGTGCTGACGCCACTTTCCGCCTTTTTTCTGCTCCGAACCTTTGGGAAACTGAGCCGGATCGATGCCGCAGCTGTCAGTGCCCACTATGGCTCTGTCTCCGCAGTAACCTTTCTGGCGTCCCTGGAAGCGGTTCGCGTGATGAACCTCCCGGCGGAAAACTACCTCGCCGCATTGGTCGCGATTTTGGAGGTTCCCGGAATCATTGTGGGCCTGATGTTGGCGAGATCGAAGTCTGGAAATATTCGCGAATCCGTCCACGAAGTTCTTTCCGGAAAAAGCATCCTCCTTCTGGTCGGCTCCATGCTGATTGGTTGGGCCTGCGGAGCGGAAAAAGTCCAGTCCGTGGCACCCTTTTTCGTCAGTCCGTTCAAAGGGGCACTCTGTCTCTTTCTTCTGGAACTAGGCATCGTCGCCGCGCGGAGAATTAAGGACATTCGGCACGCGGGTTGGCGTCTCGTCGCCCTCGGCTGCTTCCTCCCACTGTTTCATGGGCTGATCGGCGTGACTGCGGGCATATTCGCGGGAATGGGTCCAGGGGGAGCCGCCGTCCTCGGTGCGATGGTCGGGAGCGCGTCCTACATCGCCGCGCCTGCCGCCGTCCGGATTGCTCTGCCTCAAGCCAGCCCGGGAATTTACCTGACCCTTGCCCTCGGCGTCACCTTTCCTTTTAATCTCGCAGTGGGAATCCCGGTTTTGATTGCTTTTGCGACCAAGCTTGATGCATGGTTTCACTAAACCCCCCTATGAAAGTCCCGCTGACCAAGGTCACCATCGTCGCCGAGCGACTGCTCAAAGACAAGATCGTCAAACTGACCCGGAGTCATGGGGCGACTGGTTATACCTTGGCTTTTGTCGATGGGGAAGGTTCGCGCGGTGTTCGCGCATCCGACTGGGAAGGGCGCAATGTCCAGATTGAGGTCATCGTCTCTGCTGAAATTGCCGATGCGATTCTCGAGGGTCTTGCGACCAAGTACTTCGAGAACTTCGCCGTCATTGCCTGGCTTACCGAAGTAACCGTCCTCAGAGGCGATAAATTCGCCGAGCCTTAGTTAGGGCCCGTTACAAAATAAATTGCAGCAAGAAGCGCAGGATTCTGGTTTGTCGCCAAGGCGGAAATGAGCGGAGTTTAGCGAGCTAAATGAGCTGATTTCCAACGCGGGCGACGGATCAGA
>CAYGQD010000091.1:0-24458 GCA_964351855.1 uncultured Verrucomicrobiales bacterium | reverse complement strand
CCGAATCGGTCAGCTCGGTGATTTTCAGCCCGAGTTCATCAATGAGCCGACGAGGTTGCGCGAAATCGATCCCCGAGACGAGGACGCAATCGCCGCTCTCAACGCATCGTCGGAAGTTCACTGCGTCACCATCCCCAACGGCTTGGATCTTCACGTGATTGCCGCGTTCCGGCTCCTGGCGGCAAGGATCGATCCGAAACATCCTATACTCCTCAAAGACACCCTGGTTCCGGGAACCGATTCCGGTGCCGATTTTCTCACGGCCACCTTGACGGCTGGAACCCATCTGGGCTCGCTGATTTGCGACGGCATCGGCGATGCGATTTTGATCCAGGGCTCTCCCAACGCCGATTCCGCCTTGCGTTTGGCTTACAACGTCCTTCAAGCAGCGGGCGCAAGGATCTTCAAAACGGATTATGTCGCCTGTCCATCCTGTGGAAGGACCCTTTTCAATCTCCAAGCGACCACTCAAAAAATCCGTGAGGCAACCGGTCATCTCAAAGGCGTTCGCATCGCGGTAATGGGCTGTATTGTGAATGGGCCGGGTGAAATGGCCGATGCCGATTTCGGCTACGTCGGCGGTGCTCCGGGCAAGATCAATCTCTACGTCGGCAAAGAGCCGGTGAAGTTCAATATTCCCGAAGCGGAAGCCGTTGGGAAATTGATCGATCTGATCAAAGAGCACAACCGCTGGGTTGAAGCTCCCGAAGAGGTTTGCGCTTAGCGAGATGTTGAGAGAAATGTTTCAATTTCCATAATTTAAACATTGCTCATATTAAAAGCTCGCTGATAGTTAAGACGTCCAATGCAACTAAGCCAGTCTTACCTCATCCAGCTTCTTTTCTCGCCTGTTTCCAGGTCTTTTTCGATGAGGCAAATGAACCAACTCCGCAGGGCGCGGAAACGGCATCGATCCGCTCGCCGAGGACAATAGGGTCTTCCCTCAAAATTTTTTGAACCGCACTGCCATTGGTCGCCAAAGCGTCTGCGGTGGCAACATGAAACAACATCGTATCTGATACGAGCAAACACCTGAAGTGCAAAGGCCCGTCCACCTGGACGGGCCTTTTTTTGCCCCTCCAAAGGGTCGCTTTTCCCTCGAATCCTGAACGATGGATTTACCCGATCTGGCGAGATCGGGAGTTAACCATGGTATTCCGTCTTCGTATCGCCCGGGCCGCGTTCCTTTTAGGGTCTGTCGGGATTGTTCATTTCTTGGCCTCCCCGAATTTCGACACGGATATTCAGCCTTTCCTCGAAACCCACTGCGTCCGCTGTCACAACGAGGTCCTTCGCCGGAGCTGATAGGATCCATAACTTCACCCCACTGTGGGGTGTCTTTCAATCCGATTTCGCGGGAT
Source organism: uncultured Verrucomicrobiales bacterium (assembly GCA_964351855.1). Lineage (GTDB taxonomy): Bacteria > Verrucomicrobiota > Verrucomicrobiia > Verrucomicrobiales > DEV007 > JBCDHN01. The sequence continues at coordinate 23,097 of CAYGQD010000091.1, read as the reverse complement.
AGGGTGTCGATGCGAAAGTCGCCCTTCTGCTTGACCTCCTGATGGCGAGGACATTCTCCCGACGGCGGAAGAGGGTGCCCAAATTGTGGATTGGCTTTCCGCGCGAATCAAAGAAGGCGACTGCATTCCAGTTTCCTCTTACCGAGATTCATCGCAGTTGCACAAACTTTGAAGAAGCTCCAAACTGGTGGAGTATGGATGCAGCTAGAAATCGGAGGAATTTCAGAGTGGAAGAAAACTCACAGGCCAAACAAAGTATTCCCGCCAAATGTAGGCAGATCTTTACCTTGGTCTGCACCATCAGTGTTTTGACAACATCAAACACTGGCGCGGAGGACGCTTTGGCGCAGCGATTGGATCGACTTCACCTTTTCTCAACCACCGGCACAGTACGAATCCAAGGAAGCAACGGGCGCGAGCGAACAGTGACAATTCTCAAGGACAATCCAGATCCCTTCACATCGGCGACTGAATCGCGACGTCTCATGATTCGCCCCGGTGAAACTTTGATAACGGAAGAAGGCGCGACAGCTCAGGTCTTCATGCCAGCTGGAGCGATGCAGTTGAACGCAAATACAACAGTTAAAGTTCCGGAATCGCCGAAACGAAAAGACGAAGAGATCCCTCACAGCCTTCAGCTCCTAAAGGGAGAGCTGTTCCTGGAGATCACCCCCAATCCAACGGCAAAAACTGGTAATCCCAAGCGCGACTTCCGCTTAAAAACACCAGCCCTCGTCCTGGCAGTCAAAGGCACCCAGCTTTTTGCCAATGTCAGTAATCAGGCAGAGATGGTTGGAGTTCATGAGGGCAGAATCCTTGTGGAAAAAGAAGTCAACGGTCGGGTTGCGGCCGTTCCTCTGACTACGAATCGCGTAATCGCCCTGCAAGACGATGGTAAGGCTCAGGTCCGGCCCATGAGCAACAAGGAAGCCGAACTGAGTTCGTTCTACGGAAAGTTCGCGATCAAGCCGGTGGCCCCCGAAACCACACCGGACCATACCGAATTCTGGAAATGTGATCTCACCGGGACTCCCTACACCGACGCATTGGGAAAACCATACGGGATCACCTTCGAAACGACTGCCAACCCGTTTGGGCAAGGGAGATTGGCCAAGCTTGAGTTCCCTCGATCCATGCTCCCAACCGTAGATCTTAGCAATAACTCCAGTCCAACGATTCAGACTGAACTTCAGTTGTCAAAGGACCACGGCATCCCGCGCGGGATGGAATTTTTTGTGCGAGGAACCGGTTTTGTTTCCCTAACGGTGGTCACCACGATCGAAGACACTCTACCGTCACCTCACGAAACCATGAAGATGGAAACGGAAACCCTCGATCTTTCCAATGGTGAGTGGAACCGGTTCGTGTTTCCTGTTCTGGGTTGGCATCAAGACCGCATCAACCCGCATGCGATAGTCAGATTCAACACCGTCCACTATCTGAACAAAGGAGATAATCTGGACGGGAACTCTGATGATTTCGGACTTGAGATCGCTCCCGGATCCGTCCTCTACACCGACTGAAAAACCTTCTCCGCAAGTTCAGTTCGATCTTGGATCGACTAGCTCATGAACCATGGGTGCAGCGCTTCCTCACCATCCTGACTGTAATGTTGCCTCACCCTTCTCGAAGCCTAGCAACAATACCTGCCGGAATTCGCTGATTGGGGCGTTCCGCTTATCGCCATCGCTGCATTACTACTGTTCATCACCTACGTTGTAATCGCAGCGATTCTTCGCGCGCTTACCTTTGCCATTGATGCGATCGTTCGATTTCCACTCTTGCGCCGCGCAAGGAAAAGGAAATGTGTTCGCCCAGCTTCCGCGTTCTTCGCTCGACGGTTGGGGCGTTTTCCGATTAATCCTGAAAGATGGATTCGCTCGGCTTGGTGTCTTCGGGAATTAGTATGGTACTTCCCCGTCGTATCGCCCCGGCAGCTTTCCTCTTTTGGTCCTTTTGCCTCTTCGCCACCTCGGCGGCTCCGAATTTTGACAGGGACATTCAGCCTTTTCTCGAAACGCATTGCGTTCGCTGCCATAACGAGGACAAACAGAAGGGCGATTTCCGCATCGACACCCTATCGCGCGAAGTCGGATTGAAAGACACCCCTCAGTGGGGCGAGGTCATGGATCAGATCAGCTCCGGCGAAATGCCTCCCGATGACGAGGACATTCTCCCGACCGCGGAGGAGGGAGCCCAGATTTTGGAGTGGCTTTCCGCACGCATCAAGGAAGGCGAAGCTGCTCGGATGGCGGAACGAGCCCGCATTTCGTTTCACCGCCTCAGTCGCGACGAATACGTTCACACCGTCTACGATCTGCTGGGAGTTCACTACAACGCCACCGATCCCGGCGGATTCACCGATGATCCCGAATGGCATGGGTTCGAGCGAATTGGCTCCGTACTTTCCCTTTCCGCCGGACACATCGAGAAGTATTTCAAGGCTGCGGAGACGATTTTAGCGGAAGCGTATCCCGAAGAAGAGCCGGAATTCTTCGAACTCCACAAGCGATCCGTCGATCCGGAAAAGCAGGTTCAGGAGCCCTACAAAACGCAACTTCGGGAAAAGGGATTGCTGGAGAAAATCCGGTTCGATCTTTGGCCAGAGGATAAGCATCGCTACTCCGGTCCCGGTCGACTTCCCTCAGCCGGAGTCTACGAGGTCACCTTTCAGCTCAGCGGATTGCAACCGGAAGGAGGGCGGGCACCGCGTTTGATGGTCTATCACGAGGGCTTGGACCGGGTGCTTTTTGAACAGGATGTAGTCGCGCCGGAAGATCAACCGACCAAGGTCAGCTTCCAAACCCATCTTCCGGAGGGGAACCAGAAGATCATGGTGATCAACAACGTCCCCGGCCCCTCCAATCTTCCGCGTTCCGGTCGCCATGGCCGCAAACCCTTCATTAGCATTGCCGATGGCCGTATTCCCTGGCAGCTGAAACTGACCGATGAAGAAGGAAAGCCGCTCTATCCGTTTTTGATTCTGGACTCCGTTGCATGGAAAGGACCAATCGTTACTTCGGAACAACGCCAGCGCCGAGCCGACTACCTGCCCAAGAACGAAGGCGATCACGAGGAAGTCCGCGAGCGTCTCAGCCTGTTGGCCGAACGAGCGTTTCGACGCCCGCTGCACCCCGGCGAAATAGATCCTTATGTGGCCATCGTCGAAGCGGAGATTGAGGCCGGAGAAGACTTTCACTCGGCGATCAAGGCGGGAATGCTCTCAATCCTTTGCTCGAAGAGTTTCCTTTTTCTCGTCGAAGGTTCCGAAGACGAGGACCGCCATCAACTGAATGACTGGGAAATCGCCTCCCGCCTCTCCTATTTTCTGTGGAGCACGATGCCGGATTCCACGCTCCTCGACTTGGCGGAAAAAGGGCATCTCAACGAGAAGCAGGTCCTCCTCAGTCAGGTCGAACGCATGCTGGCCGATCCGAAAGCCGAGCGCTTTGCGACTTCTTTTTCGACCCAGTGGCTTCGCCTGAAGAAAGTAGGATCCTTTCCTCCCGATCAGAAGCTTTACCCCGATTACGACAGTCATTTGGAAGCCAGCATGGTTGGCGAAACGACCGCTTTCTTCCGCGAGGTTTTGCAACAGAAGCTGACCCTGCGTGAGTTTCTGGACTCCAACTGGACGATGGTGAACCCTCGACTGGCGATGCACTATGACGTCAGCGTCGCCGCAACGGATCAATTCCAGCGCGTCGCGTTGCAACCGGAACATCGTCGGGGAGGACTCCTGACTCAGGCATCCATTCTCTCGCTGACTTCGGATGGCACTCGGCATCGTCCCGTTCACCGGGGAGTCTGGTTGTCGGAGGTCATCTTCGGGAAAACCCCGCCGCCACCTCCTCCCAACGTGGAGGCGATCGAACCGAATCCGATCGATTCTCCCAAAGCGACCTTGCGGATGAAGCTGGAGGCTCACGTGGCCGATCCCAATTGCGCGTCTTGCCATCGCAATATCGATCCCCTCGGTCTGGCCTTTGACAACTACGACGCCATCGGAAAATGGCGAACCCGCGAAGTGGTTCAGAATGGCGTTGGCGAAGATCCGCTCGTCGATGCAAGCGGCGAATTGCCCGATGGTCGCAAGTTCGCCAACGCGGATGAGTTCAAGCAGTTGCTGATGGAGGATCTGGATGCGTTCAACGCCGCGTTCATCGAAAAGCTGGCCATTTACGGAATGCGCCGCAGCCTCACGATTGACGACCGCGACGAAGTCTTAGCCATTGCGGAACAAAGCAAAAAACAAGATTACCGCCTTCACGACATCGTCACCGCCTTCGTCACCTCCGATCTGTTTCAGCAACGATAAGTCACTTCCAAAAATTCCAGCCACTTTTCCCATGAGCAACATCAACACCAACCAATGGAGAATTAGCCGCCGCCATCTACTTCGAGGAATCGGAGCCTCCGTCGCCCTTCCTCTGCTTGACTGCATGGCGGGATCGACCGGATTAGGCGCTCCCGGCAAGCCGAAACGCAGCGTGTTCCTCTACATCCCGAACGGGGTCAACACACTCACTTGGCAGATTCAACAAGCCGGTGCGGAATACCAGTTCACCGGGCCGATGAAGGCGCTCGAAAAACATCGCGATGTCATCACCCCGATCAGTGGCCTTCATCATCCGAATGGATTGGGTAAGCATCATAACTGCGACAAGATTTGGCTTACCGGTGCCGATGTTCCCCGCGACGGCGGAGCGTTCCGAAATTCCGTTTCCGCCGACCAGCTCATCGCTGAAGTTCAAGGCGTCCACACACGATTTTCGTCCCTGGAAATGGCCGCCAGTGGCCACTCGCTAGCGTGGACACGAGACGGGATTCAACTCCCGGTCGAACGAAACACGAAGAACATCTTCAACCTCCTCTTCGGGATCGAAAAAGATGGCAAAGACGTGATCCGGCGACGTTTCGAGCGCCGGACCAGCGTTCTGGATTTGGTGCTGGATGATGCCAATGCGATGAGCAAGAAAATCGGAACCGAGGACCGTTCCAAACTCGATGAGTATCTCACCGCCGTTCGTCAGGTCGAGGTTCGGACAGAGCGAGCCAACGCCTGGCTGGATATTCCCAAGCCCGAAATCGATCCGAAAACCACCGCTCATCTCACCCGGAAGGTCGATCAAAAAGCAGCGGGCGAATACTATCGCCTGTTCTATGACCTGATGGTGTTGGCTTTGCGCACCGACATGACCCGCGTCATTACCTGCATGATCGGTAGCGAAAGTCACGGGCTCGCGATCCCGGAAATCGGCGTGGTCCAGACCCGGCACGAGCTCTCGCATCACAACGGAGACCCCGAACAAATGCGGCGGTTGACCGAAACCGACACCTTTCTCGTCGATCAGCTCAGCTACTTCCTGGATGAATTGAAAGCCGTTTCCGAGCAGGACGACTCGCTCCTCGATACGACCCAAGTTCTCTGGGGAAGCGGAATGTCTTACGGCCACAGTCACGGGAATGCCAATCTACCAACCTTTCTGGCTGGCGGAAAATCCCTCGGGATCAAGCACGGCCAACACGTCGATTTCAACCTTCCGAAGTTGGGTCAATACGACGTCACCGACGCGAAGGGACACTACGGAGTCTGCTCACGCCCCGTCGATAGCGACGCTCGGCTCAGCAACCTCCTGCTCACGATGGTGCAGCGGGCGGACGTCGAGACCGATCAGTTCCAAGACAGCCTCCGCACGGTGTCAGAGATCGTTTCTTGATGCCGGCGCCGCCCATGTCTCCCTTGATCGCGAATCCAAGCCTCCTTCAGCGAGCGGGCTGTTTTTTCTGCGGGTTGATTGTTCTCTTCAGCGGAAGTCTCTTAGCTGACGAAGCCCCACCTTTTCGTACGGACACCAGCGACGATGAATCGCTGCCTTGGTTTCAACTGGTTCCCGGAGAATTCCCCCCGGCGGGTTCCGCCCATGCCATCAGCGGAGAACTCATTCAAATCGACCATTTGCAGCGTCAGTTCGTCTTGCGCGTCGATCGCACGGATAAGCAAAACCGCAGCCATTTCGATCTCCCGCTCCAGGCCACAATGCTGCCCTTTGGATCGATTTTCTATCAGGGTGCCCCTGCCGCCCTCGAAGACATTCCCCTGGGAACCCACCTGCATGGCCAGTTCTACCTCAAAGATCCGTCCGATGAATCTCCACCGCTCTATGGACCCAATGGTCGATTCACGCCGGAAGCGGATTTCAATCGCTGCTTCCAGCTAGAAGACGATTTCAGCTACCACGCTCGCCAAAAGCAACTCTGGAAGATCAACGCCATTGATCGTTCAGAGATGAAGCTAACCGCGACTCTGCAGCAAGGCGGAAAAGCGATTGGTGATCCGACCATCTTCGACCTTCAAGAAAGCACTCGCGTTTGGAGCGGGAACTCCGTGGAAGGATTGGAAACGCTCGCCAAAGACCAACAAATCCTCTTCAATCTCACCTGGGCCACCCTCTACGGTCCGGGCCGCATTCTCGAAATCTGGATCGACGAAGCCGCTCGGAAACTGGCAACTTCTCAGCAACTGAAGCGGCACCAAATTTACATTCGCCAGCGGGGATTGCCGGGCTGGATCGATGCGGTGGACAATCAACACCGCATTCTCAACATCACCTTTTTTTCCGGGATCGATCCCTCGCTGTTTCAGGCTCTTACCAAAGATGAGCCTGCCGGAATCGCCGTCGCCAAGGATAATCTGGGAACCTACGATCCGGTGAACGACCGGAAGCGTGGTCCGATTCTGAACATTCATCAATCCGAAGCTGGCCCGGGGAACAGTGGATACACCATCGAGGTTCAACCGGATCTCCTGCTGGAGGGCTATCGCCCGAAGCGCATCGTGAGAGTTTATCCCGGAAGCTGGCCGGTCATCGCCCTCCCCAAAGAGGAGCAATGGTTCGGTCGATAATCAGCCAATGAAACGCCGTCATTTCTTTCAGTCCACCGCCGTTGGCGCAGTCGCGGTTTCCGCTCTCAAACCGGCTCGAACCCTCGCCGCCGAAACCGGCCCAAAGCACCGCAAGCGTCTTGTCTTCTGGGATCTCGCCAAACTGGATTACTGGGACAACGTCGAGCTGAAACAGGGCGAACCCACCTGGCAACCGGAAGGAAGTTATCTCGATCCGTTTGAAGAGGGAACACGCGGCGGGAATTTTCCGGTGGTGTGGAAAGACGAGGAATCCGGACGCTGGAGAATGATCTATTCGGTGAAGTGGAGCCCATACACGATGATGCTCGCCCAGAGCGAGGACGGCATTCGCTGGGAACCCCTGCCGCAGCCAGGAATCGAACCTGCTGGTGGAAAACTGGCACTGAACCATGTTCACACCATCGCCGGAGCGGGTGCAGGCGGCGTTTTCGTCGATCCTACTGCCGCCGATGGGTATTCGTTCAAGGTTTGGGCCCGACAACACAGCGCGGAGACCTTCCCCCGCGCGCTGGAAGACCCGCATCATGATTGGCATGCGGTGGCCCAGGCGGAAGGCGAAAAGCGCTACATGACTGAAGGAACGACGCATGTCTCCCGCGATGGATTGCACTGGGAGGAGAATCCGGAGTATGCCTGGGATATGCCAGGCTGGCGTCCGGAGCCACCCTTGTTTGTCTTTCGGGATCGGCGAAAACAGCGCTATGGAATGCTGGTGCGCCCGGGCTGGGGCGATCGCCGCCAGTGCCTCCGCTTCACCGAGGGTGACGATTTCACGACCTGGTCCGAGCCCGAGCTACTCTTCCAACCCGATCCACTGGACACTAATGGACCGATCGGCCTCTACGGAATGCCCGTTTTTCCCTGTGGGGAAGGTTACGTCGGCCTCCTCTGGATCTTCCACAATTCCAGCAGCCGCCCGGTCAATAGCTTCAACCAGTTCTTTGGCGTGATGGATGCCCAACTCGCCTTCAGCTACAACGGCGTGCACTGGTTTCGCGGGAAGCGGGAAGCCTTCGTCAAACGGAATCCACTGGGAAGCCCCGGTTGTCTCCAAGTTCGTCCCAGTAGCCTGATCGAGACGGATACCGAAGTTCGCATCTACGCTGAAGCCGCCAAATCGGCGCATGGGCTGGAGAAAAGCTCCCAGCGCCAGACGGACGAGCCACTCAAAACGATCGAGGTGTTTACGCTACGACGTGATGGCTACATGTTCCTGCGAAGTCGCGGTGATTTCGGCCGGCTTCAGACGAAGCCATTCGCCATTTGGGAACCGAAAATCACCGTGAATGCGGACGCCCGCTACGGCGAAATGCGCTTTCAACTCACCGATGAGAAGAGCCAACCAATCGAAGGATTCTCCTTCGCCGATTCCATACCTTTGCGCCGGGAATCCGTCTTCGCCAAAGAATTGCGCTGGAAGAGCGCCGACCCGGGATCCGTCGTCGACAAAGTGATTCGGTTGGAAGTCGAAATGCGACAGGCAGAGCTTTTCAGCTTCGAAGCCGCCTACCACTTCCTCGATGCGGAGGATAAATGGCAGCTCTCGGACGGGAAAGAGATCGATACCCGCCGATTTGATTTTTAGCCTGCCTTATTCATGAAGCTGGCCAGCGATTGGCGCGAAATGGCATTCAGAACCAGAAAAACGCCGATGTTTCGAACGAGGCGTGTCCCGAGACACGGTGAGTGCGCAACATCCAGTTTGACGCCGTTATGGATGCCATCTCGCGCCAATCGCGCAGGGGCTCATGAATAAGGCAGGTTAGGGCCTAGCGGATTGTTTCCGCGAGTTCGCCCCATTTTCGGACCATCCGAAGAATTGAAGTCTCTTGCGTGTAAGCGGTGATGGATTCGAGCGGGATCCATTCGAGATCGTGGGATTCATCGCTGACCGCGTAGTTTCCAGCACCGGTGTGGCGGAAGGCGAAACGGACATCGAAGTGGAGATGCTCCGGTTCTTGAGCGCGAGCGGGAATCGTGTGGATATCGAGATCGAAGATTTCCGGGGTGATGATCTGGATTTGGTCCAAACCGGATTCCTCCTCCGCTTCTCGAAGCGCAACCCGAGCGACGTCGCTATCTCCATCCGCGTGGCCACCCAGTTGAATCCAGATATTGAGCTTTCGGTGATGCGTGAACATGGCTCGACCGCCATCGCGATCCACCAGCCAAGCCGAGCCGGTGACGTGCCCCATGGCCAAATGGCGCTGGAAGCAATCCGGCTGCTCGGCGACGAAACGACGAAACTGCTTCACCGTTTCCGCTTCGTCCGGAAAACGTGCGTCATACCGACCGATCAAATCGAGGAGGTGTTGCCGATGCATGGGGAACTGTGCAAGGGTCGGCCCCGTGGTCAATCCATCATCGCCGAGAGCGCACTTCTGGAAACACTTTGCCGGGCTGGTTGGTGGGGCCTTCTGCATTGCCTTTGCCCCGATTTTCGTGGTTCTGGCTGGGCAGATCGGCGGAATCGGGATGCTGGATGCCGCGTTTTGGCGCGTGGCGATCGGAGCCGTGGCCATGGCGATCGTGGTTCTCCCGATGGGGAGCGCGATTCCGAAAGGAGGGACGTTCGGACCGTGGATTTGGCTGCCCGGGCTCTTGTTTGCTGCGGATTTCGCGGTTTGGCACGCTTCCTTCGCCCACACCAGTGTGGCAAACTCAACGCTTCTGGCGAACGTCTCGATTGTGATCGTCACGCTCTTTGCCTGGTGGGATTGGAAAGAGAAGATCGCCAGAATGTTCGTCGCGGGGGCGGGAATCGCGGGGGTTGGGGTCATTCTGTTGGTCTACAGCTCGAGCGGACGCGGAGAAGTCGTTCCCGGAGGAAATCCAGTCTTGGGGGATGCGTTGGGATTGGCCACGGCCGCCTTCTACGCATCCTATCTCCTGACGATGAAGCGATTACGCCGCGACCATCCGGCTCCACGCCTGATGTTCTGGTCCAGCACCGTCGCCGCCCTCATTCTCCTCCCCGTCGCGCTTTGGCATTCGGACACCTTCTGGCCCACCAACGCCGCAGGATGGTGGCCCTTGATCGGAGTGGGCGTGATCTCTCATGCCGGCGGCCAGGGTTTGATCGCCTATGGATTGGCAGGCCTTCCCGCAAGCTTGGCCGCCATCACCCTGTTGATTCAACCGGTCACCACAGCCATGCTCGGTTTCGCCATTCTTGGCCAGGATCTGGTTCCTTGGCAAATCGCAGGCGGAATGGCGGTTATCGTCGGCCTTGCCATTGCAATCCGCTTTCAAGCGGCGGCGAATGCGTGACGGTTTGTCAAATCCGGTTGAATTTCTCGGTTCGATTTCGAATCTAAGGCGTTCTAAGCCACATGACGGAAAAAACTCTAGGTCAACTCTTGGTTGTCGGCATCCCGGGTCCTCGCTTGACCCCGGAAATCGCCACCCAATTCAGCAAGCTTCAACCCGGTGGGTTTATCCTGTTTGGTCGGAATCTCAAGTCTCCGCAGCAGGTACGCCAGTTGCTCGATGATCTTCGTGACGTCTGTGAGATTGAGCCCCTCATCATGCTGGACCAAGAAGGGGGCCGAGTGTCGCGACTGCGCCTGATCGGCAGCGAACCGCCCAGCGCTCAGCAACTTCGGCTTCATGGGAACCTTCGCCTGATCAAGAAACACGGCAAGCTAACAGGGAAGCTCTTGCGACTCTTTGGCTTCAACCTCGACATCGCCCCGGTCCTCGATATTTCGCACAACGGCGACGAGACCAATTCCCTGAAAGGCCGCTGCTTCGGACTCACTCCGGAAGAAGTGATTCGAAATGCTGGCGCGTTCACGACGGGCCTGAGAAGCGAGCGCATACTCGCCTGCGGCAAGCACTTCCCCGGCTATTCCGCAGCGGAAGTCGATCCTCATGAAGGGATGTCGATCATTCAGAAATCGTTGCAAGAAATGCAAGAGTGGGAGCTGAAACCGTTCCGTGAACTCTTGCCACAAATGGATAGCCTGATGCCGGCCCATACCCACTATCCGTGTTGGGATGCCAAGTATCCACGCTGGCCCGCGTCCCTTTCTCACAACATCATCGATAGGCTTCTTCGACAAGAATGGGGTTTCGACCGCCTGCTCATCACCGATGATCTGGATATGGGAGCGCTCATCAATGAAGTCCCCTTCGCGGACACGGTTCGACATGCGATTCTGGCGGGAAACGATATGGCCCTCATCTGTCATCGTATCCATAAAGCGGAAGAAGCCGTCAGCATCTTCAAGAGCTTGCCGGAATCCCTCCTTGCGAACGCATTGCAACGGATCGAAACCGCCAAGCGGGCTCTTCCCCGTCCATCCAAATTCTCGATTGAAACGTTTCAGGAAATTGACGCTAAAATCTGGCAACTGCGGGTGGATGTCCTGGGCGAAGATCGCGCCAGAATTCTCAGTGTCGAAGACGGAAAACGCTCGCCGGTTGAAACCTACTGATCCGCCTATTAGACCAAAATTTGGCAGGGTTGCCGCTCGGAAATGAAATGACCAATGACCCGGTTTCCTGATCGCACGCGCCAAACTGCCGGTGCCGGATGCCAGAACAAGTTCACGTTCAACGGAGGAACCACCGCATACTGGAAGTATTCTCCCGGCGCGTGCTCCCATTCATAGGAAATCGGTTCTCCCCCGGAGTTAGCCACCATCAACGGCCGAGAAGCAAACGGCTGCATACTATGGCTGGCTGCGTGAGCTTCATCCTCGGGAATGGGTGCCATGCTTTGAAAGTTCTCGTAATAGAAGAGCCGGGACGCTTCTTTCGGAGAGAGATTCGGCTTTCGAGCTAATTTTCGAATCTGCAACGGTGTCGAACCACGGAGTCCTCGAAAGGCCCGAATGAAGTAGTTGGAAGTCTTAAATCCGCAGAGCTTGGCGATGTCCGCGACAGGAACTTTTCCGCCCATCAACAGCCAGTCGGCGTGGGTCATCCTCCGAATCAGGAGGTATTCGGTCAGATTCGTATTGAGGTGATCCTTGAAAACGGTCGCCAAGTAGCTCTCACTAATCCCAAGGCCTTTCGCGACTTCGCCTCTGCGCAAAATACGATCCACAAAGAGGGCTCCAAGTTCGAGACTGGAAGCCCCCACGACATGGGGAGAAGTGAGTTCTTGCTCGCTCCCCTGAAGAATTCCTCCATGCCACGGATAAACCTCCGCTGTGGATAAAACCTGATGGATGAGGAGCCGAATCAGCTCACCATCCCCTCGCTCAGCAGACACATCAGGCTGACTCAACAACTCATAGACTCGCCGCAGTTGCCGAAAATGCGGCCATCCTTCCACGCGAGACATGGCTGCGGCAAACACCTGACTGTCCGTATCTTGCCCATAAACCGTGAATGGCCGAGAGTTCATTCTCAGGCCCAACCAAGCCCCTTTCCCTCGAAGTGCATAAGCCTCGGTGGAAACACCGCTATCGACAAATACCGCATCACCTGGCCCTACCCGACAGAGCCCCTCTTCAAGCGATAATTCCTGCGTCCCTTGGATCCCTAGAAAGAGGGTCGGAGCGGTGAAGCGAGGAAAGGCTCCCGGCGTCGATAACCAATCCTTCGCTGGACGATATTTCTCCACGCGCTTAGGCCCTCCCATTTCAAGAAAACGATCGAGAAGGGAGGTGACCAGGGAATCCGGAGACAAAGAAGAATGCATGAGATCACCAAAGGGCGTGGCAAGGTATCGGACGCTTCCCCAAATCACCGATCACCGAATTGTCAGCTGTGGAGGCTCCCAAACCCATCCAAAAGATCGCAGAATGGATCGCGATTTCTCAGAAATGCAACCAGAGACTGAGAATAACGGATAGCTCCTCCACTTTGGCGAAAATAGTAGGCAATTTAAGGATCGACAGCGGAAGCCTTCTAGGTTTGTTAGGGTCTCCACATGCGCCCGTTGCTTCCCCTCATGATTCTCCTGAGTTGCCTGGCGGTTTCCTCCTGCCAAGTCAACTACTACACGCAAGCCTTAGCCGGTCAGCTTGAGGTTGTTACAAAGCAGAAACCGGTAAAACTGGTATTGAAGAAGTCGGCAACCAGGGAACCGTTGCGGACCAATTTGCTCCTCATCCAAAATTTGTTGGAATTCGCCGAAACCGAACTGCTGCTGCCTGCGGACGGCAATTATTCGCACTATGCCGATTTGAATCGAGACTTTGTCCTTTGGAGCGTTTTTGCGACACCGGAACTCAGTAGCGAAGCGATCGAATGGACTTACCCGATTTTTGGCGGGCTGGAATACCGGGGGTATTTTCGCGAAGCCGCTGCCGAAGCGTATGCCCTGAAATTGCGAAGTGAAGGGCATGATGTCGCCGTCGCGGGAGTGCCGGCCTATTCCACTCTGGGTTGGTTCCGCGATCCGGTTCTCAATACCTTTGTCGATTGGGATGAGGACGAAATCGCGGCCCTGATCTTCCATGAATTGGCGCACAAGAAATATTATCGCCATGGCGATACCGAATTCAGCGAATCGTTCGCGGTTGCCGTGGAGCAAGAGGGCGTCAGACGTTGGTTTCTGGCCAATGACGATGCGAAGGCGCTTTGTGACTACGAATCAAGCTTAAAGAGGATGAAGCGGTTTACCGATCGTATCCTTCGGGAACGAAACGCTCTCTCCACCATCTATACCAGTTCACTGAGCGATGAGGTTAAAAGGGCGAAAAAAGAAGCGCGATTGAGCGAGTTACAATCTTATATTCGCAATCTCCTGAGAGCTGCCGGTCGAACCGAAGAGGACACCTTCTGGTTACGCGATCAGCTCAACAATGCGCATCTCAATATCGTGGCGACGTATCACGAAGGCGTCCCTCTTTTTGAACAGCTCTTAAGCGAGAGTAGCGGAGATTTGGCGATCTTTTACGAGCGCGTCAAAGAACTCTAGCCTGCCTTATTCATGAAGCCGACCTGCGATTGGCGCGAAATGGCATTCAGAACCAGGAAAACGCCGATGTTTCGGGCGAGGCGTGTCCCGAGACACGGTGAGTGCGCAACATCAAGTTTGACGCCGTTATGGATCCATTTCGCGCCAATCGGGCTGGTGCTCATGAATAAGGCAGGCTAGGCAATCGGCTAAGCAGGAGATTGCGGGGCCGAGGGTATGTCAGTCACTGGCAGTTCAGGGACCAACTCCGTCCGGGTCGCGACGATGATCTTTTGCCAGATCTTCCGTGAGAGTCCACTGGTCAGGCTTTCAATCTCATTCACCGCATTGAGGGTGACCGGATCATCAAAATCCTGGACCAATAGAGCCGCTAACTTACTGATGATCGCCAAGAGTTCGCTGCAATAATCAAAGTATCGATTGAGCTCATAGGGAGTGAGGTCTCTGACCGGAGAAGAAGCCGTCCGGTGCTGATTGGACACACTATCAGGATCTTTCGTCAACTGATGCATGTCGATGATGTGGGCCAACGAACGCAGCCGATGCAGCATATCTAGAGCCCGCTGACGCTTCAATCGCCGCTCCACACGCACAATAAAGAAGATTGCCAGACAGATGAAGATGAGATCGTTCACGGCGGCCTCAAAGGTGTGCACCAGATCGACGAAGCCAATCTCCGCCTCATCGGGGCGGAAATACGCCATCAGGGCAATCAAGCCGCCGATGATCGCGAGAACACAGAGCGCCGCGACCACGCGATACCAAATCATCGGCTTCTTCAGCCGGGCCGCGACCACGGCAGCCTCTTTGGTGGCGGCACAGACCTCACCCGCGACTTCGGTAATCCCACGAGTGGGAAACCGTTCTTGCATCCGCGCCTGTAGCTTTAGCGCCGTTTTCGTAATCTTAGCCGAGTCCAGATTATACTCCATTGGGGCCATGTTGCCCTTTGAACGCCATTTTGGCAAGCTTCTCAGGCTTCCATGGCTTGCATCGTTGTCAGGACGACTCGTGGAAAGAACTTGCGGAAGCAGGAGGCGTGAGGCTAAGGATCGAACTTTGGAGATTTCCTCACGTTTAACCATCCCACTCTACCCACCTATTTTACCATGTCTGTCCTTGTCGCCGGCTCTGTCGGAATCGATCACATCAAAACTCCTGACGAAGAAGCAGAGGGCCTCCTCGGCGGTTCAGCTTCTTATGCGGCAGTGAGCGCCAGCTTTTCCAGCCCGGTCAATCTGGTCAGCATCGTGGGTCACGATTTCCCGGAAGAACACGTCGATCTGTTCAAGTCCCGCAACATCAGCCTGGATGGAGTCGAGTTCGCGGATGGTGAGACCTTTCGCTGGTCGGGCGAGTATTTTGACGATCTGAACTCCCGCGAGACGCTCGACGTGCATCTCAATGTTCTGGAGCACTACAATCCGAATTTGAACGACGCTTATCAGGCCTCGAAGATCATCTTGCTGGCCAATGCCGGTCCTGACACACAACTAAAGGTATTGAGCCAGGCCACGGCCCCGGTCTTTTCGATCGCCGATACCATGGACCTCTGGATCACGGTGATGCGCGACCAACTCTTGGAGCTGCTCGGCAAGATCGACATGCTGGTGATCAACGAAAGCGAGGCCCGGCAATTGACGGAAACCAACAATTTGGTGGTGGCAGGCGAAAAGATGCTTGAGCTAGGGCCTCAATACGTCGTGCTGAAGAAAGGCGAGCATGGCGCGATGCTGTTCAGCCGAGACGGAGAGTTTTTCACAGCCGGGGCCTATCCGCTGCGCACCGTGCATGATCCGACCGGCGCCGGAGACACCTTTGTGGGAGGAATCGCGGGTCATTTGGCCGCGACGGGGAAATCTGAAGTCGATTTTGCCGACCTGGCAGAAGGAATCGTTCATGGAACCGTGATGGCCAGCTACACGTGCCAGGAGTTCGGTCTGAGGAGCTTGCAGGGAATCAGCCCTGAAGACATCGCCACTCGATCGGCAGAATTTCGTCGCTACAGCCGAATGTCTTGAGAATGCTACGGGGAAAGCTCTCACAATAGAGCGAAACCCGTAGAATTCACGTGCATCTGTCCCAAACCAGCCTTACCGGGCGGCATCGAGTCGGTCCAATCGGGATCGGTTCTTTAAACATTACTTATTAAATCGACATATTATGGCTCAGGGAACGATCAAAAAACTCGTCCACGACAAAGGCTTCGGCTTCATTGACAGTGGTACTGGTAAAGAACTATTTTTTCACAGTTCATCCGTAGAAGGAGCCAGCTTCGACGATCTGCACGAAGGCCAATCGGTGGAATTCACCGAAGGCTCCGGTCCTAAAGGACCTCGCGCTGACAGCGTCAAGCCGGGTTAATCCGGAACGGGTGCGAGGTGAGTCCGGTTAAAACGGACCCACCTCGCGACGAAAGGCATCACGCCTCTCAAGCACCGGTTTTTTCGGAGGTTACCTCCAGAAAAACCGGCTTTTTTTTATCCTTTTTCGACGGCCAAGAACCGCGAACCGGCTTGGTTGAAGATCCGGATCACCAAGACCGGGCCCTTTACGGTTTCGCTCAAACGAGCTGCCTCGGCGGGGCTGGAAACGTTTTGACGGTTGATGCTGACGATGATGTCGCCCTCGCGCAACCCGGCTTCCGCCGCATTGGAATTGGGTTCGATCGAAGTCACGACGACTCCGTCCATGTCCTGAGGCAATCGGGCCGCTTCACGGCTTTCGCTCGTCAGACTAGCCACCTCCACCCCGGGAAGAAACTCTTTTGCGGCAGGCTGCGGATTTCCTGGTCGCGTCGTTGCTGAGGCAACTTCACCGGTCGGTAAGCGGCCAAGTTCGACGGCAACCGTCTTGGTTTTGCCTTGGCGAATGACGTCCACGTCCACTTTTTTGCTGGGATCGGTACTCGCGACCATGAAGCGAAGTGCGGCCACATCGGCGACGTCTCTTCCGTTGAACTTCACAATGATGTCTCCCGGTTGAATGCCAGCTTTTTCGGCGGGCGTGTCCGGATTGACTTCATTGACCAGCGCGCCCTTCGGTTCGACGCCAAATCCCTGGGCAAGGTCTTCGGTAACGTCACCGATGGTCACCCCGAGGAAACCGCGGCGAACTTCACCATCGCTCATCAGGCGATCCATGATATCGACCGCGAGGTTCACGGGGATGGCAAATCCGATTCCGTTGTTTCCTCCGGAGCGGGAGAAGATCGCGGTATTGATGCCAATGAGACGTCCCTGGTTATCAATGAGTGCTCCACCAGAATTCCCCGGATTAATGGAGGCGTCCGTCTGGATGAAGTTTTCATAGCCATTTCGCCCGGTGATTCCGAGGCTATTGCGGCCAATCGCACTGACGATACCGGTGGTGACGGTTTGACTGAGGCCGAAGGGGTTTCCGATCGCGAGGACCGTATCGCCGGGCTTCATTTGCGAGCTATCACCCACGGTCACGGCGGGAATCCCGCTTTTGTCGATCTTGATCAGAGCCAGATCCGTCGCTGGGTCGGTCCCGACGACTTCCGCGCGGTAACTTTTGCGATCGCCGGGTAGCGTGACTTCGATTTCCTCCGCATTATCGATCACGTGATTGTTCGTCACGATGTAGCCGTCACTGGTGACGACCACGCCGGAACCCTGGCCTTGCTGCCGGGGAGCCGGCGTTTGGCGGGGACGACCTTGGGGGGATTGCTCACCGAAAGGATCGCCAAAGAAGCGGCGAAACATGGGATCATTAAAGAGGTCCGGCATCTGGGTTGGTTGGGGCCGCGCTTTAACGGTCGTAACGATGGAAACAACGGCGGGAGCGACTTGCTCGACGATTTCCGCATAGCCACCGAGCGGGCCGCTCCGAGTGGGCGCGGAGCTTTCAATGGTCAGTTGGTAGCGGAGACCACCTTGGTTCTTTTCGGCCCAAGTGGGAAGGGCCACGGCTATTCCAAACGAGAGAATTACGGCAAGAGATTTTTTCTTCATAGATTGTGGTTAGGGTTGAACCGCCGCCGCCAGGCACAACGCCGCAGACAGACGATTTCGTTCTACAGGGCTCATCGACGCCCTACCCTACTTTTGTCTATGCCCGCCCGGAAAAAGTTAACTGACGAGCAAAAAACCCCCTAAAATCACGAGAGCGATCGATCCAGGCACCGCGACAAACTTCCGGAAAGCGATGTCGCTGAGCCAGAAGGTAAGGAGCCCCAAGACAAGGGCGATTCCCAGGTCCGCCCCCAAGACGCCGGCGAGAAATCCAGAGACGCCCGGAAGAATTCCATCACTAACCAACCGATAATCGCCCAGGACCGCCGCCAACGAAGCACCGTGGACCAGGCCAAAAACGAGTACGATCAGCAGCCGCCACCGGCTGAAAACGGGCTTGAACAGATTATCCAGCGCCACCACCACGACACTCACTCCCAACACCGGAGCCACCACCCAACCGGGAAGATTGACGATCCCCGCAGCTCCAAAAACGAGCATCGCGGCCAACGCCGCAGCGTACACGCCCAGCTGCGTCATTCTGGATTTCCAATCGCGGGCCAGCAGCATCAAAGCAGCTACGAATCCCGCAAATGCGATTCCGGACCAGGGAAGCACGTTCATGAAGCCTGCCCGAGCAAAACTCACCACCACCGGACCAAAATCGTGGCGTTCGACATCCGTCGCGGTCGGCGCTTGGCTGAGCTTGGCTAAATCCAGCGTGAAACTGGTTTCATTGGGCCACAATCCCGCCCAGCGCTCCAACGGCTGGCCCTGCCAGAGAGCATAGGACTCCACGGTGTATTGATCCTTCTCTGTCGCATGCACTTTGTAGCCCGTGCTTCCTTCAGGAACCTGCGTCTTCCACGTTCCCGTGAGAATCACGTAATCATAGGCCCCTTTCAGAGGTTCATTGTTCCAGGTGGTGAAGCGAAAGGTGAAGTCCGGCTTGATCTCGCCACCAGGTTCAAAGATGAGCTGAAATCGATCTTCGACATAGGTCCGGGCCTTTTCGACCAATTCCGTCCGCTCTTCCTCGCCCATCGTCAAAAAATCCTTGAGATAGAGATACTGAACCAGCTCCGGTTCTTCTTCGAAGATTCGCGTCTCGATCTCCACACGAAACGTGACCGAACCGTCCGGCTCAAAATCCGCCCGAATCGGCACGGCCGGGAGCGGATGCGCAGAAACCACGCTCGGGAAGAGCATCGCGAACAGCAGGAGAACGGATAAGAGGATGAGACGCATGGGGTTTCAGGTAGTAAAGCGATCTCCGGCAAAATTCCTACCAATAAATCGGAAATGCCGCTCCTCGCGCTATTTGATCCGTAAATCGAGGTTGAGCCCATTAAGAAACGCGTCTTTTGTCCGGTTCAGCCCACGGAATCCCAAAAAACCCATGCTCTTTCGTCTTCAGTTTCTTGTTCTCTCCCTTTTCTGCGTCGCGGTCGCTTCCGCCCAAACCTTCGATCCGAAGAAGGTGAAATCGCAGCATGTCGATCCCAGCCAGTTCGTCGCGAAAGGCGATTTAGAGGTGACGCTGTGGGCAAATTCTCCGATGTTTTTCAACCCGACGAACATCGATATCGACAAAGACGGCCGGATTTGGGTCGCGGAAGGAGTTCGGTATCGCAGGAATCACGAACGCCGCCCCGCTGGGGACCGAATCATGGTGTTGGAGGACCAAAGTGGGAATGGTCGAGCAGACCGCAGCCATGTTTTCGTGCAAGATGAAGCCCTCGTGGCACCGCTCGGCATCGCCGTGATCGACAACTTGGTTGTCGTTTCCCAGCCGCCGGATCTGATCGTTTACACGGACGTTGATCGGAATCGGAAGTTCGACCCTGCGGTCGATAAACGCGAGATTCTCCTCACCGGATTCAACGGAAAAAACCACGATCACAGCCTCCACTCGATCACCGTGGGGCCGGATTCGAAGTGGTATTGGAACAGCGGGAACTGCGGAGCCAAGTTCACCGATAACGACGGAAAAACCTGGAATATTTGCAGCGACTACGCCGGCAATCCCATCGGCCCCTGGACGAACCCGAATCCCAACACGGAAGTCGCCGGGAAGCCCAGCGCGGACGGCCATGTTTACGTCGGAGGGTTCGCTGTGAGGATGAACCCGAATGGAACCGGCGTCGAAGTGATCGGCCACAATTTCCGGAACAGCTATGAGCAGAGCGTGACCTCGTTTGGCGATGTCTTCCAGAACGACAACGACGATCCTCCGGCTTGCCGCGTGAGCTGGGTCATGGAATACGCCAACTTTGGCTTTTCGAGCAATGACGGAACCCGGAGTTGGCGCGCCGATCAACGTCCGGGTCAGTCCATTCCAGTGGCCGAATGGCGCCAGGAAGATCCCGGGATTTATCCGGCGGGAGATGTCTATGGCGGAGGATCTCCCACGGGGAATGTGTTTTACGAAAACGGAGCGCTCGGTTCTGAATTCGAAGGAATGTTTCTCGCTTGCGAGCCAGGGCGGAACACGATTTTCGGCTACAAGCCGGAGCCCAAAAAAGCGGGCTTCGAACTGGAGCGCTTCGACTTCCTGACCACCAACCCGACCGGTGAATTCGCCGGCTCGGACTTTCTCGGAGGCTCCAACAGCGTTTCTGACGACATCCGCACCCTGTTTCGTCCCTCGGACATCGCGGTCGGTCCCGATGGCGCACTCTACGTCAGCGATTGGTATGATGGCCGCGTCGGTGGTCATCAGGATCTCGATGAATCCTGCTCCGGGGCCATCTATCGTATCGCTCCAAAGGGCTTCCGCCCTCAAGTCCCGGATTTGAAGCTGAACACGATGAATGGAGCCATCCAAGCCTTGCGCAGCCCGGCGGTGAACGTTCGGGAACTCGGTCGCAAGGCGCTTCGGGAAAAAGGTCCGGAGGCGTTTCCGGCGTTGGAGGAACAACTTCGCGATTCCAATCCGTTTCTCGCCACCCGCGCCGTCTGGGTCATGGCGCAAATGGGGCGCGAAGGCCAGGATCGGGTCGAAGCGCTTCTCAAGGAAGGCGAGACGCATGTGCGGATTGCCGCGTTCCGAGCCTTGCGTGGCCAATGGTTCGAGCAACGGCGCTTGGCGGAGCCGCATCTGGAGAGTGAGGACCAAGAGAAAATGCGTGAAGCCCGTAAAGCTTGGGCGCGGCAAGAATTGAAACTCCTGGTCGCCGTTGAACATTTCACGAAGGACCCGGATCCCGCGATCCGCCGGGAAGCCGCGCTGGCTCTTCGCGATGTCGAATTCAACCAATGCCGGGATGCGCTCTGCCGCCTCGCCAAGGCCTACGAGTCCGGAGATCGCTTCATGCTCGAAGCCATCGGAACGGCCTCGATCGGGAAAGAGCGGGCCGCTTACAAGATGTTTTGCCGCGACTTGAAGGGGAAAAATCCGCTCACATGGTCGCAGGAAATGGCGGATCTGGCGTGGCGACTCCATTCTCCAGATGCGGTCGAAGCCCACCAAATCCGCGCCTCATCGCCGGACCTCACTTATGACGAACGCAAGCAAGCGCTCGATGCGCTGGCCTTTACGAAGGACCAAACCGCAGCCTACGCGGCGCTGGAAGTCGCCGCCCTGGAAGGAGAAAATCCTCTCAAAGCAGACGCCACCTGGTGGTTGCTGAATCGGGCCAACAACGACTGGAAAGAATACGGCATTCGGGGAGCGCTGAAAGAACGCGGCATTTACGATCCCGCGAAGATCGAAATCATGGAAGCGGTCTTGCCGAAACCCGGCCCCATTCCCACGGTCAACTACCCGCCACTCGCGGAACTCCTGACCATGACCGGAGATCCCGTCAACGGTAAAACCGTCGCTCAGCGCTGTATTATGTGCCATCAGGTCGAAGGCCAGGGCGTCAGCTATGGTCCCGCCCTCGATGGCTGGGGGAAGACCCAAACACGCGAAGTGATTTTTCAATCCATCGTCGATCCCTCCGCCAGCATCGCCCATGGTTTTAAGGGCACCGAGATCATCACCAAGGACGGAAAAACCATCCACGGATTGGTCATCTCCAACGGCGATCCGAAAATGATCCGCTCGATGGGCGGGCTGACCCAAACCATCCCGAAGAACCGCATCCAATCTGAAAAAGGGCTCGGACGCTCACTGATGCTGTCCGCCGCCCAACTCGGAATTTCCACCCAAGACCTCGTTGATTTGGTTGCCTATTTGAAGGCCAACTAACCCCTCCGGCGCAAGCCGCTAACTCATGCTCGACGACACCACGCGAAACCAAATCCAGGATCGTCTCCTGGATGAGATCGCGGACGTCGAAGAGAAAATCGTCAGTTTGGAGAAGGCGACGGCTCCGGTTCAGCCCGACAAGTCGATCGGAAGATTGAGCCGCCTGGAATCCATGAACGAGAAAAGCGTTCACGAAGAAGCGCTCCGCCAGGCGCGGGAACGGCTCTCCAAGCTGGAGGTCGCCATGACGCGTGTCTTTGATCAACGCTTTGGCATCTGCACCGGATGCGGGATCGCGATTCCCATGGAACGGCTTCTGCTCTTACCGGAAAGCACCCGCTGTGTGGCCTGTGCCGGCTAATGACGGCTCGTCAGCAAGAACCGGCATTCGCTACCCGTGATGGAGCACAAATGAAGCGCCTTCTTACCGTCAGTCTAATCCTTCTCTGCCAGAATCTGCGCGCCGCCAGTGACATCGAGTTTTTCGAAGCTCGGATTCGTCCGATTTTGGTCAAGCATTGCTACGATTGTCACTCTGAAGCCGCCAATGAACAGAAGGGCGGATTGTTGCTGGATCGGACCAGCGGTTGGTTAAAAGGCGGGGATTCCGACAAGGCGGTCGTTCCGGGAAATCCCGATGCCTCCCTGCTAATGACGGCGGTCCGGCATGCGGACGAGGATCTCAAGATGCCGCCGAAGTCCCAGCTCGAACCTGAAGAGATTTCTCTGCTCGAAACCTGGATTCGCCGGGGAGCACACGGGCCAAAAGACGATCTGGGAGCGACCGAGTTTTCCCAATTGGGAGATCAAGGGCTCATCTTTGCGAAAGCCAAGTCACATTGGGCGTTTCAGCCGGTCGATGCCTCGGATCCTCCGGAAGGAAACGGGACGGAGATCGATCGTTTTGTCCGCCACCAGCTCAACGAATCGGGACTATCGCCGTCCCCTTCCGCTGATGATCGAAGCTTGCTTCGTCGGTTGTCCTACGATCTGACCGGTCTCCCACCAACGGCTGAGGACGTTCGGAAGTTCGGAAGTTCGGAAGTTCGGAAGTTCGGAAGTTCGAAAGATCGGAAATGCGAAAGATCGAAAGATCGAAACAAGCAAAGAAAGAAAGTAA
>CAYGQD010000090.1:5231-24690 GCA_964351855.1 uncultured Verrucomicrobiales bacterium | reverse complement strand
GCAACGTTCGGTCGATCGCAAGGTCGGGCTGCGGATGCTTCGTCCGGACTTCATGCGCTCGGAGTCGGCCAAAAGTCAGTTTCGGGCCGAAGCCAAAGCTCAGGCCACGGTCAGCAGTCCGAAAATCGCGTCCGTGTTCGAGTCCATCGAAATGGACAATGCGCTGTTTTACACCCAGGAACTCATCGAGGGCACCAGCTTGGCGGATTTGGCTGCTGCGGGGACCACGCTCCCGGAAGAAGAGATGCTTGGGGTCGTGAAGTCAGCGGCGGAAGCTTACAAATATCTCTATGACGCGGAGTTGGTCTGCCTCCCGGTCTGGCCGGAGCACGTCTTTGTCTGTGATGATGGATCGACGCGAATTGGCAACACCGTTCAGGTCGATAAGCCTGAAAATCGGGTTCGCCAGTCGGAGCAGATCAAGAATCTGGCAAAGAGTTGTCATCCGGTCATGGACGACGATACCAAGGCCAACGAGACCATCCCCACGCTGTTCTATGAAATGGCGGGAACGGCGGAAAACGGGCAAGGCATCGATAGCTGGGAGGATTTGCTGACGGAGATCAAGTACATCGAGAATCAGTGGAAGGAAATGGGGGGAGGAATCACCCCGAAACGGGCTGCGATTTACCTCGCGGGAGTCGTTGGGGCACTGGTTGTGCTCTTGGGAGTCATTGGGTTGGGGGCTCAATTGTTCAAAGCCGCAACCAAATCCAAAGTTCGAGTGACGGAGCAAATGATCCGGATTCCTGCCGGACCGTTCACCTATCAGGACGGGGTGACGGAGGAGACCGGCGAATTCTGGATCGATTCCTATGAGGTCACGATTGCTCAGTATGCCGAGTTTCTGGACTATCTCGAAGGATTGGACCCGGAACTGCGCAAAAAATACGATCACGCAGAACAGCCGGCCTACAAAACCTCTCACCGTCCTGCGGGCTGGAATATTTACTACAAATACGCTCAGGAAGGGCGGAAATGGCAGGTGGTCGATGGTCCGTTGACCTACGACATCGATGTCGATTTGAACTGTCCGGTCGTGATGGTGGATTGGTGGGACGCCTATGCCTATGCGACCTGGAAAGGAGGGCGTCTTCCCACCGAGCAGGAATGGGAGAAGGCCGCACGAGGCCGAAAAGGCAATATTTTCCCGTGGGGGAATGAGATGGACTACTCGAAGCTGAATTCGGGAATCGACTACCAACCTCCCGGGGAGAAGCCGAAGACGGAAACCGGTGGCGAAGATCCGCCCGAGAACGACGAATCCATGGAGCCCTCGATGGAGGAGCCCGGCATGGGAATGGAGGAAGCGAATATGGAAGGTGCTGGCATGGGAATGGAAGGAGCGAACATGGAAGGTGGCGGAATGGGAATGGAAGGTGCCAGTATGGAGGGCGGTATGAGCGAAGAAGCTCCCGTGGCACCGCCGGATCCCGGAGAAGATTCCGTGAATACTGCGGAAACTCCCGCCGAACCGGAAAAAACCCCGGAGAAAAAGCCGCAACGGGACGGATTCAACTACTGGTGTGGGGTGGACGAAATGGAAGAAGACATGAGTCCCTATCGCATATATGGGATGGCGGGTAATGTGAGTGAATGGACGGGTTCATGGGAGCCTCACCCGAATGATCCGTCGAAACGCGTTCCGATTCGGCGTGGTGGTTCGTTCCGCGACAAAAGCCAGTTGGAGCTCAGTACGCGGCGTTTTGCCACCGAGGCCGGGGAGTGGAACCTCTGGATCGGCTTCCGGACCGTATCAGATTCAGCGCCGGTTAAGGTAGGTGCCGAATAGAAGACCTCCTTCGCTCGTCCAAATTCGGCGCTTTCTCCTGCCCGAAAAATGGGCTATCTTTCGCGGACCCTAACATGCTAGCATCTTGCTGATGAACAGATTTTTCGGCCTCATTCTCGCCGTTTTTACTCTGGCGATTTTCTCGAACGAGGCAAGCGCCCAGCTCTCGGTGCAGATGAAACCCACCAAAGGCACCTTCGTCGCTTATGAGCCGGTGAAGGTGGTCTTGACGATTACGAACAGGGCTGGACGGGACGTTGTCCTCTCCGGGAGAGGAAAAACGCCGTGGCTCAGTTTTCAAGTGACGGACAATCACGGGAATCTGATCAGTCCGCGAAACGAAGCCATGTTCCAGCCGGTGATTGTTCCTCCCGGGCAGAGCCTCAAACGCACGATTACCATCAATTCGACCTACTCGATGACGGAACGCGGCGTTTACCGGATCCAAGCGAGCGTTTACTTCACCCAGCTGGATCAGTTCTTCAATTCGCGCTCGGAAACGATCCAAATTGCCGATGGGAAAGAACTCTGGCATCAGGTACTAGGCGTTCCGGAAGGCAACGAAGGCGCGGGAACCTACCGACGATTTTCCCTTTTAAGCTTCAATACCGGAGCGGAAAAAGAACTCTATCTCCGGGTGCAAAGTGAGCAAACCGGCGCGGTTCTCACCACCTATTCACTCGGCCAGGTGATCATGATTCGGGAACCGCAATGGACCATCGACCTGGAAAACCGACTCCATATCCTTCACATGGGTGCCCCCCGGACCTATGCCCACACCGTGATTGGGATCGATGGAAGCATCGTCGCCCGAGAGGTTTACCGGGAACAGGGCGTCGATCGGCCCAAAATGATTTCGACCCCGGAAGGTGACGTGGTAGTGGTAGGCGGAATTTCCGATGCTGAGGAGAAGAAAAATCCCGTGAGTACCAATGTTAGGAAGCTTTCAGAAAGACCTCCGGGCCTGCCGAAACCTGCTTCGGGAGCTGCTCCTTTTTAAAAGGTGTAAAAAAATTCCCGATCTTTCGTGTTTGATACGCTGAAAGGGAGAATCATTTGATCCGTAGAGACGTCAGGAAATGGTAAGAGTGCCAGGACCGAGCTGTTTTCAGTTTGGTCCTTGCTGTTCCTTTTCTGCATGAACCAGTTGTGCAAAACCCAGAGACAATTTTTAATCGCCGCACGTTTTTGAACAAAACGGCGCTCGGGATGTTGACCGCGGCGGCGGGTTCCTTGGCGATTGCTCCAAGCGCGTTGGCGGCGTCCAAGGTGAAGACCGTGGTGATTGATGCCGGGCACGGGGGGCACGATGTCGGGGCCCATGAGGGACGCGTGTTCGAGAAGCACCTCAATTTTGATGTTTCCCGTCGGCTTCAGATCCAGCTTCAGCGGAAGGGGTTCAAGACGATCATGACCCGAAATCGAGATGAGTTCATTCCCCTCCTGACCCGCGCGAGTATCTCGAATCGCTATCGCGACAATATTTTCGTCAGCATTCACTTCAATTCAGCCTGGCGAACCACCGCAATCGGGATTGAAACCTTCTACTATGGCTATGCCGGTTACCAACTCGCTAGCAAGGTCCATTCCAGCATCATCAAGAAGCTCAAGCCCGTGGATCGGGGAGTGAAACGGGAACAGTTTTCGGTCCTCCGCAATACCAAGGCCCCCGCGATCTTGGTCGAAGGCGGCTTTATTAGCAATCCGAAGGAGCGGGAGCGCTGTTTGCAGCCCTGGTATCGGCAAGCACTGGCGGAAAGCATCGCCGCCGGCATTTCGATTTACGATTCCGCGGCGGCTCGGGGGCGCGTTTAGGGGAGTCCGTGCAGCAGGCAGGCGTTCCGGTTGTTTGGGAGAGTGTTGCTGCCGCGCGGTTTTGTTTGGATGGATTCCGTCTTTACCATCCGTCCGGCGTTTTTCCTCGACGGAGGATGTCGCTCCTACTCGGGAACGCTGCGAAGATCTTGCCAGGTTTCGCGATGCGGTCGATGGTAGGATGAACGGAGAATTCCGCGAACCCCGATGATTTTGACCTGCGAACAGATGAAAGCGGCTGAAGACGCGCTTTTTGCCACCGGAGTGGAGGCGGAGCCGCTCATGGAGAAAGCGGGATGGGGATGCGTTGAGGCGATTCGCCAGTTTTTTCCCAGACCAGGGCAGGCGATTCTCTTTGTCGGTCCTGGACACAACGGCGGGGATGCCCTGGTGGTTGGGCGGCACCTGCGCGAAGCGGGGTGGCTGGTAGAAGCGAGAGTGGCGACGGCGACCGAGAAATTGGCGGATTTGACCCGGAAAAAGCTGGCCGAGTTCGAGGCGACTCCCAATTCTTCATCGAACCGGGCAACAAGAGGCGCTCGAATCCAAGTGGATGGATTGCTCGGAATTGGTGCCAGGGGCGCTCTTCGTGGAGATGTGGCTCCGTTGGCGGGGACGATGAATGCGAATCGCGCCACGGGGCTTTCAACCACGTTTGCCGTCGATATCCCGTCAGGAGTGGATGGAAATACGGGAGAACCCTACGGTGGTGCCGTTTTGGCAGACTTCACGCTGGCGATTGGTGAGGTCAAAGCGGGCTTGCTGGCAGATGCCGGAATCAATCACGTAGGTCGCTTGGTTCGAATTCCGCTACCGGAGATTGTTCCGCTACAGGGCGATTCTTCGCAATTCAGCCTTCAAGCGACGGAATTAGCTGCGCGCTTACCTCCGCTTCCCTTTTCAACGCACAAAGGCCAGGCAGGGCGAATCGCAATCTACGCGGGTTCACCCGGATATGCCGGAGCGGCGGTTCTTTGTGGGTTGGGAGCATTGCGAGCGGGTGGGGGATTGGTCAGTCTACTTTGTGATCCAGAGATTCAGGGACTGATCGCGGCCAAAGCGGCACCGGAGATCATGGTTCGGGATGTTCACTCCGATGTGACGCCTGACGCGATCGCCATCGGACCGGGTTTAGGGCCAGATCCGCCCTCTGGGTTGATCGATCGAATTCGCGAAGATTCTTGTCCGATGGTGGTGGATGCGGATGCCCTTAATGCTTTGGCGCAGAATCCTGATGGTGGGTTCACAATGCCGTCAAATCGCCTCGTTACGCCCCACCCCGGTGAGTTCCGCCGTCTCGCTCCGGACATGGAGGGGAGCCGCTCGGAGCTCGCCCGCGCGTTCGTCGAGCGCCATTCGGTCACCCTGCTTCTGAAGGGGGCGCGGACCATCATTGCTGCTCCGGAACGCCCTCTTGCTTTCAACTCGACCGGAAACCCGGGAATGGCGACCGGAGGGATTGGGGACGTGTTGACGGGAGTGTGTGTGGCATTGGCGGCGCGAGGTTTGGAACTCTATGATGCCGCTTGCGTGGGAAGCTGGCTGATCGGTCGCGCCGCGGAGATCTTGGTTTGGGAAGATGGCCTCGCGCCGGAAGGAATCAGCGCGGGGGCGATCGCGGAGAAGCTTCCCTTTGCGATTCAAGGCCTGCGGCGTGAGGATTTTTGAAGAAACGAGGGGTCAGAACGCTCCAAAGGGCACGAATCTGTCCTCGGAAGCGAGTTCCACCTACAGATTTCTAAAACCTTGAGAAAAACCCGGGAAGTCGAGGCTTGTTCGAGACGGATTTGGGTTCTACGTTGCAAAAAAATGGCTGACCGGAAAGGAATTACATTAGGTTGCCTCCTCGCATTCGGGGTGGCAGCATTCATCGGGCTCGGATTTTTTGGGCTAATCGCGGTGGCGATGTTCAACTCTGGCGAGGCGGACACGATTTACGGTGACAAAATTGCTCACATTGATCTGGAAGGCATGATTACTTCAGCAGCCGACGCAGGCTGGGGAGGAAGCGGACAATCGATGGTAGAGCGCATTGGCAATGACCTGAAACGCGCCCGCGAAGATGACGACGTGAAAGCGGTGGTTCTCCGGGTAAACTCACCCGGCGGCGAAGTCACCGCGTCTGATGTCCTCTACAACCACGTGAAAAAGACCGCCGATAAGAAGCCTGTGGTGGTTTACATGGACAGCGTCGCGGCCAGTGGAGGGTATTACGCCGCCTGTGGAGCCACTGAAATTATGGCCAATCATACGACCATGACCGGAAGCATCGGGGTCATCATTTCGACCCTGAATTACAAAACGCTTTTCGAGAAGCTGGGTGTCGATTCCGTGGTATTCACGAGTGGAGAATTCAAAGACACCCTGAGCGGAAGCCGCACGATGCGAGAAGAAGAGCGCGAAATGGTTCAAGGGATGGTGAACCAGATTTACGAGCGGTTTTTGACCGTCGTGAAAGGGGCGCGGACGGAGATTCCGGAAGCGGAGTTGCGCGCCAACATCGCCGACGGTCGGATCTTCACCGGAACCGAAGCGCTATCGAAGAAGCTGATCGATAACATCGGCTACGTCGAAGATGCCTACGATCGGGCTCGTGAATTGGGCAAATCTCCCGATGCGAAGGTCATGAAATACAACCAAGAGGTGACGATTTTCGATGCCCTGGGATTGATGCAGGCCCGCGCGATGCAAGGCGGCCCGTCCAAGGTAGAAATCCATCTTCCTGAGCAGGTCTTCCCACGATTGCAGCCGGGAATGATGTATCTCCTGCCTCCTTTTTACGCGCGGTAGCCTGAGCTGGGTACGCTTGAGGAATACGATGGGGGTGCAAGTTTTTGGCCTCTCGCCCGGACGTTTTGATTCCGCTCTTGCGAGGCCAAACAACTATTTTTGGATCCGATAAAGCGCCTGATCCGTGCGCAGGAAAATGGCGTTCCCCACGGCAACGGGAGAAGCCATCAGTGCCCCATCCAGTTGGTTTTCCGCCACTTTGCGGAAGGATGTCTCAGGCTTCAGAACGATCGTCTGGCCATCTTGAGTTGAGGCATAAATGTTTCCATCGGCAAACAAGGGAGAGGCTGAAAAGTTGCCGTTGAGGCGCTCTTGCCAATGCACTTCCCCGGTGTGCGCATCAATGCAACTGGCGACCCCGCGGTCATCGATCGTATAAATCTGGTCTCCAATCAGGAGCGGGGAAGGCTGGTTCGGCATCGCTTTTTCCACTTTCCAGGCGATTTCGGGATCGGCGGTTCCATCGTAGCGAATCGCTAGCAATTTGCTTCGCGAGAAGCAGGTCGGCAGATAAATCATACCATGTCCGATGACTGGTCGGGAGACGTTCGAGAAGCCGAGATGATCGTAGGCGAGCTTCCAGAGTTCTTCGCCCGTTTTGGGATCGTAGGAATACAGCCAATCCGCCGCTGGCGAGAGAACTTCTGTGCGATCTGGCAGTTCCAGAAGAATCGGGGTGCCGCAGGCCTTCTTCAATTGTGGATTCTCGTTCATGGTTCCTGAACGGACCGTTTTCCAGGCCAGCTCGCCGGAATTTGCGTCGAGCGCGACGACGAATTGTTCATCGCTTCCATCCAAGCTGAAGATGAGTCGATCCTCCCACAGGACGGGGGAGCCTCCCGGCCCGTTTTCGTGCATCACATGATGGTCGAGATTCGTCCAGAGAACCTCTCCGCTTTGGGTGTCCAGACAGGCGGTCCCGAAGGCTCCAAACTGTGCGAACAGACGGCCATCGCGGAGAATCGGGGTAGGGGAGGCGTAGCTATTGAGTTTGTGGACCCATTGCGGGTTCTCGCGGGAAAAAAGCTCGATGTTGTGGAGGATTTTGCCGGAATCTCGCGCGACGCAGATGGCTCTTAGGCTGACTTCGGCCAGAACGGTCAGGGGTTGGCTTCCGGTGTTGGCTTCCAGACGCTTTTTGGTGGCTTCGGGATCCGCTTTGGTTTCGTAGGCGGAGAGGAGCCAGATTTGGTTTCCGTCAATGACGGGAGTGGAGTGTCCACGACCAGGAATGGGCGTTTTCCAGGCCACATTCTCGCTTTCCGACCAGAAAATCGGCAAGTTGGAGGCTTCGGAAGCGAGTCCCTGTTGGGTCGGGCCTCGCCATTCCGGCCATTCCGCAGCGTGGGAAATGGAGAGCGAAAGGAATCCGAAAGAAACGACGGTGGCGATTTTCATGGTGAGTTGGTCGATGAGCGACCCTGAAACGCTCAAAAAAGCAGAAGCTCGACTCCATTTCGAGCAGTTTCTTGGGGAAGTCGGTCCCGAGGACCGATTCCGACGTGGGTGAGACGATCCTCGCGTTGTCACCAAATTGCGTTCTTATTTGCTGGACTTTTGTTTAAAAGGTCCACAATAGAAGGACGACGATTTACTCTGTCATGCGCACTTTCTTCAGAATTCTTCCTCTCTTCATGGTCAGCGTTGCCCTGCTGGCACCTCAGGCGGTTTCCGCTCGTGGAGACACCCCCGAAATCCGGAAGGTGAAATACTTCCACGTGAATCTGACCCAGTCCTTCGATACGGCGGATCCGATGATGTCGTTTGAACGGAGATACTTCCTCTACGGGGCGGTAACTTCGGAGGAATACCAAGACCGCGCCGGAAAATACTACTCGGTTTTCTGGTGGGCGAACGGGGACAAACGGCCGGGCATGGTCGTCCGACTGGAATACCTTCAGTCGGGTTCGGGCGATGAGGTGAAGGTCAAAGAAGTCACGGTGGAGAATGTCCGCCGCATGAACACTACTGATATCAACGTTATCGGTGAAGATTTTTCCGAGGATGGGAACATCGTCGCATGGCGTGCGTCGCTTGTCCGAGACGGTGAAGTCATTTCAACGGTCGAATCCTTCCTCTGGGAATAGGAGGGGATGGGACTGCGTTTCGGTCTTGGTTGATCGAGTCGTAGTTCTGTGCGATCTTCCTTCCGAGCGGAATCTCCCCCCCAACCTTAGCCAAGCTCCGTTGCTAATGTCCACTTCGGTGAAAGATCAAAAAGCTGCTCCTGCCATTCTCGCAGGGCTCTTCGAGGATGTGGCCTGGATTCGGGTTCAGATCAAAGGCTCGTTTCAAAATAGCCCTCAGCTCCGGGCGTTCGCCGACCACATGGTCAGCATGGGGAGGACCCAATTGGTAGTCGATCTGGAGGATTGTCCGGTGATGGATTCGACCTTTATGGGAACGCTCACCGGAATCGCGCTGATTTTGCAGGGGAAACCCGGTAGCCTACTTCAAATCGTTAACGCGAACCCCCGCAACACCCAGCTGCTGCAGAGTCTTGGGCTCGATCAGATTCTTGAGCTGGATACTTCCGGCACCACTTGGCTGAAAGAGCGAGAGTTGGTTCGAGAGAACATCACTCAGGCGGTCGCTGCCGCGCCGATGGACCACTCAGAGCATAAAGAGCACGTTCTTCAGGCCCACGAGGCGTTGTGTCAGGCCAATGCCGAAAACGAAAGTCGATTTAGCGACGTGCTTGAGTTCCTGAAGCAAGATGTGCCCGAAACTCGGGCGCCGGAAAGCACGTGATTCCCTATCTGTTTCTTTTTTTGCTATCGTTGGTGATTGCGGGATTAATCGTTCTTCTGCGCCAACAATACAAACTGATCGCCGGTTTACGACTCTCCCGTGATCGCATCATGGGAGAAGAAGATCGGGCGTTTTTCTTCCTCCACGGAATCGGACTGGAACTCCAGGCTGACTACACTCCGGCAAACATGCATCGCTACATCGTCGAGGGCATCATTCAGGCATTGGAAGCGAACGGAGCCGCGCTCTATCTGCTGGATGATTCCGGAAACGAGTTGGTGCCGCGGTTTGTTTCGGATCACTGTCCTCCGTTGGTCCTCTTGCCGGATGATGTTGCCCGGGAGCGGTTGACGAAGCCCAGTGCGGTAAGTAATTACGTCAGACTTCGGGCGATAGACGCCAGCCACCCACTTTACAGTCAACCGCTTCGAACGCAGAAACCCTTGCGGATTGAAGACCTGGCCAAGCATCCTGATTTTGGAGCCTCGGCCATTCCGGAGGTTCATGATGGAATTTCACTCATCATTGGGCCGCTGCTTTACGCGGGAAAGCGGTTAGGGCTGTTGCTGGTCGCTCGCAAACGTCCGGCGGAACCGTTCAGCGATAGTGAGTTAGAAGTGTTCCGCTCACTCGCGGAACAGAGTGCCTACGCGCTGGGTAGCTCGGTTTTGCATAAGGAAGCCCACGACAAGCGTCTCCTGGATAATGAATTGCGAACCGCGAGCGAGTTTCAGCGGATCCTGCTTCCTTCCGCCGCCCCTCAATTGGCGAATTTTGACATTGCCGGGGTGAACTACCCTGCCAAAGTGGTCAGCGGAGATTATTACGACTATGTGAGGATCGATGACGATCATCTTGGGATCGTGATAGCAGACGTTTCGGGAAAAGGCGTGCCTGCTTCTCTCATCATGGCGACTTGCCGTAGCGTTCTGCGAGCGCTTTCCGTCAATAACCTCTCCCCGTCCGATGTGATGCGAG
Organism: uncultured Verrucomicrobiales bacterium; assembly: GCA_964351855.1. GTDB lineage: Bacteria > Verrucomicrobiota > Verrucomicrobiia > Verrucomicrobiales > DEV007 > JBCDHN01. The sequence continues at coordinate 14,564 of CAYGQD010000090.1, read as the reverse complement.
CGGTCAATTTCCAGATTTTTCGTGATATTCGGGAAGACATGTTCATCACGATGTCCTACCTGATTCTCGATGGGAAATCTGACACCGTCACGATGTCCCGGGCGGGCCACAATCCGTCCCTGGTCTATCGGGGCGATACCAAGGTAGTCGATGTCATTGAACCGGTGGGGATGGCTCTGGGAATTGATAGCGGTGGGGTCTTTGATCGTATCATTTCTGACTTTGAGTTTACCCTGCGGGAAGGAGATATCCTTTTGCTCTACACGGATGGGGTGAGTGAGGCTGAGAATAGCCAGGGTGAAGAGTTTGGAGTGGAAGCGATTCAGGAGTTGTTGCAGCAGAGCGTGGGTCATACTTCACAGGGCATCATCACATCGGTGAACGACCAAGTGCGTGCCTTCGTTGGGGACGGTCCGCAAAGCGATGACATCACCTTGATTGCCGTCAAAAAGAGTTGATATTCACCGTCCTCTCAGAAATCAAAAAATACACTCCTGTCAGGACTCATACTACGATGGAAGGAAACGAAGAATTGAATCCCTCAACGGACTCTGAAACCGAAAACGAAGAAGTGGCGGCTAATGCTCAGTCGGCGAATTCTGAAACTGAACCCCCTTCATCCGAAGAGCTCGATCCTATGGCGCAACTTCAAGCGGAAGCAATCAAGTGGCGTGAAGTCGCGATGCGAAGCCAGGCAGAACTGGAAAACTTCCGGAAACGGATGTCTCGCGAAAAACAAGACGCGATCAAATTTGGGACCTTCGGGCTCCTGGAGTCGCTTCTCCCGGTGATCGACAATTTCCGGTTCGGGCTGGATGCCGCGCGCCAGGAAGCGGAGGATTCCGTGGTATTTCAGGGTATGTCGATGGTGATGAAGCAGCTGGAAGACTTTTTTGCAGATCAAGGCGTTACCGAAGTGCTGGCGGACGGCGAAACCTTCGATCCCAACATTCACGAAGCCATCAAGCAAGAAGCCAGTGACGATGTGGAAGAGGGCAAAATCACGGCGGTTGTTCGTTGCGGCTATCGCTTGCATGACCGCCTTTTGCGTCCGGCCCACGTAATTGTGTCGAAAGGCCCGGAATCTGCTGCGGAAGAAGGATCTTCGGCAGACTCACCGGAGAATCCTCCGGCTTCCGAAGCGTAGAAAAGAGATCAAGCGTAACCAGGCATGGCCAACAAACGAGACTATTACGAAGTGCTGAGCGTCACCCGTGAGGCAACCCAGGTGGAGATCAAGAAATCCTACCGCAAGCTGGCCGTGACCCATCATCCGGATAAAAACCCCGGCGATGCGAGTGCCGAAGAGAAGTTCAAGGAAATTGGTGAGGCCTACGATGTGCTTTCCGACGAGCAAAAGCGAGCCGCTTACGACCGTTACGGACACGGAGCATTCTCTCAAGGTGGAGCGGGTGGCGGCGGGGGCTTCCATGACCCGTTCGACATTTTCCGCGAGGTTTTCAGTGGCGGTGGAGGCGGTGGCAGCATTTTTGATGAAATCTTTGGCGGTGGTGGTGGACGCCAGCAGCGTGACCCCAGCGGAAAGCAGCGGGGTTCGGATCTGCGATATGATTTACCGATCACTTTGGAAGAAGCTGCTTTCGGAACGAGCAAGGTGATTGAGATCGAGAAGTACGATTCCTGCGGTGGCTGTTCAGGCTCCGGATCGACTTCCGGTGGCTTCAAGCACTGCAGCACCTGTGGTGGTAAGGGCCAAGTCGTCTCATCCCGGGGCTTCTTTCACGTTCAGCAGACCTGCCCGACCTGTCGGGGGACAGGCCAAGTGCTGACTGATCCCTGTCGCGAATGTAGCGGCGACGGACGGACCGTCCAGAAAGCGCGCATCAAGTTCAACGTCCCTCCCGGTATTGGTCATGGTCAGCGGTTGCGCTCACCGGGCAATGGCGAGGCCGGACTGCGCGGTGGACCTCACGGAGACCTCCACGTGGTCATTCATGTCCGCGAGCACGAAATTTTCGAGCGCGATGGTGATGATCTTCACGTCGCCCTTCCTGTTTCCTTGGAAAAAGCGATCATCGGTGGCGAAATGGAAGTTCCCACGCTGGAAGGCAAACGGATGATCAAAATTCCAGCCGGCACCCAGAGTGGAAACACGATTCGTGTGGCGCATGGGGGAATCAAAGGCCATGGCCGCGATGAAAAGGGAGCCCTCTTCCTTCATGTGAATGTGGAGATTCCCATCAAGCTGAATGGGAAGCAGAAAGAGAAACTGATCGCCTTTGCTGAAAGCTTGAATGAAGGCAACAGCCCGATCCGGAAGTCGTTTCTCGATCGCGCGAAGAACTTCTTCAAGTAAACGTGAACCGGTTCTTCGTTCCATCCCCGGATTGGAAGGCCGAATGCGTTACTCTCCGTGAGGAAGAGTCACATCACTGTTCCAAAGTCTTTCGCCATAAGCCGGGTGACGAGATCGAAGTCTTTGACGGGGCGGGGAAGTCCGGAGTTGGCACTATTACCTTGGTTTCAAACCGGAGCGTTGAAGTTGATCTGGCAACCCAGCACTTCAATCCGCCACTTCCTGTTTCCATCACGCTGATTCAAGCGATCCCCAAAGCCAAGACGATGGATTTGGTGGTCCAGAAAGCGGTCGAAATCGGCGCGGCGAGGATCATTCCCGTCCAGACGGAACGGACTGTGGTCAAACTGGCTGACGAAGCAAAGAAACAAGCCAAGTGGCAGCGTATCGCGCTGGAATCCTGCAAGCAGTGTGGGCGGAATTGGCTTCCTCACGTGGAGATGCCAACAACGCTGCGTGACGCTGCTCAGCGCGATGATTCGGCGCTACAATTGGTCGCGGCACTAACTTCAGAAACCCGAACCCTGCGTCAAATATCCTCGGAACTCCCCGGACCGATTTTGTCCTTGAGTGTGGTGATCGGGCCGGAAGGAGACTTCTCACCTGCTGAAGTGAAGCAGATGGAGGAGGCAGGATTCCTTCAACTGAGTCTCGGTCCGACGGTCTTGCGCTCAGAAACGGCGGCGATTTATGCGCTAAGCATCGTTTCCCAGGAGTTTCTCCTCGACGGAGCTCCGTAGCGGTTCTGCGCGACGGACCCAACTACCAGAGTATCAGCGGCTATCGAGCCGAGTAAGGATCAAATCGCCGCTTCGAAATTCTAGTGGTTATTCAAAACTTGGTCATTCTTCTTGAATTTGCGTCGTGAGATTCTAAATGTTCGCAAATTCGGTAATTTCTGGATCCAATGAAAAAATTTATATTCACCCTGATTGCCCTGCTCGCAATCTCTCCTCTCGCCCACGCTGCCCACTACAATAGCAAGAAGCGAGGCACCGATTCCGACCGTCAGGTCCAGGCAACTTCTCAGCGTCAGATTCAGCCGTTTCGCAAAATGTTAGGCGAGCGACCGGAGAACCGTGACAAGACCAGTTTCTTGGCCAGATTGACGCAACCCGCTCCCAAATTGAGCCCACGTTCGAGAACGCCTCAGAATTCCACCCGCGATCGGAAAGTGACCGGTCAGATCCAGGTCAACTCCAGCAACCAACCCAGAGGGCTGTTCCAGAATCTCGGGAAATCATTCGCTTCGGCCTCACCCGGTAAAATGCTGTCCGGCGCACCCGCCAACAGCCCACTTCGTAAGCTCAACTCGACCCATTCTGTGCGGACGACGGCCTACACCCACAGCGAGTCTGATCACCTCGTTTATGGACGAAAAACGGCGATTGGCTCGACCTTGCGGAATTCGACCCACCACACCTCCGCTGCGGCGGATTGGTCGCGCTTCCCTTTGGGCACCACCTTCAAAATTGTCGGGGAACCGACCACCTACGTGATCGAGGATTACGGTTCCGCCCTCGTGGGAACCAATACCATCGACATCTACCGTCCTTCCCGTTCGTCGATGAACCGTTGGGGAGTCCGCCACGTCGAGATCAAGATTCTGAAAGCCGGTTGCTTTGATCGCTCCCGGAATCATCTCTCCAAAGTGACGGGTTACTGGCACACTCGGGCGATGTATCGGGACCTTTCCTGATTGAACCGAAGCTTAATCGTCAGCCGATCGCCTTGCGGAAATTCTGAATTCCCCCGGCGACGGCTGCCGCTAGTTTGGTGCGATAGGCGCTGCTGGAAACGAGGACCGACTCCGCAGAATTCGTCAAAAACCCTCCCTCAAAGAGAATCGCCGGGCGATCGATGCCGCGCAGCACATTGTAGCGCGCTCGCTTGATGCCACGGTCTACCGCTTCGATCTTCGTCATCACCATCGCGTGAACCGCCGTCGCTAAAGCGATGTTTTGCGCGTCACTTTGGTTTCCCGAATACTTGGACGCGGAAACGGTGCCGTCATTGGTGGAGCCGGTTCCCTGAGGGGCTAATGCATAGGTTTCGATCCCAGATGCCTTGGAGTCGGTGCCAGAATTGAAGTGAACGCTGACAAAGATCGACTTCTTCACCTGGTTCGCGATCTTGACCCGCTCCGGCAAACTGAGGAAGACATCGGTGTCTCGAGTCATGTGAACGGCCAATCCCAGCTTCTTCACTTCGTCCCGCAGCTTACGGGCCATATCCAGGGCGAAGTCTTTTTCTGAGCCGCGGCTGCTCATGGCCCCGGGATCGTGTCCACCGTGTCCCGCATCGATCGTGACCGTGTGGAAGGGTTCCGTCGATTTGATGTACCACGGGCGTAAAACAGGATCGAGCAGCTTTTGCAAATCGACCCGAGAGATCAGAACCTGGCGGTTGTGCTCAACGACGGGGTAGCTGAGACTAAACTTGATGTTGTTGATGTAGATCAGATGACTGCCCACGGTCCACTTCATGATCGTGTTGGGACTGCGGTAGATCAGATCTTTGTCATCGCGGAGAAAGCGCTCAAAGCGGTAGAATGCCTGGACACTGTCGGCCGTGATGTATTCCCGTCGCTCATAGGTAACGATTTTCCAGACACTATCTGCCTCTGCCAGCGTGACAGACCCCAGTCCAGCCACCGCACCCAGCGAGGAGCGAACAAAGAGGCGTCTCGATGGATCTACGGGCGAACGGGGGGCAAACATGAAATTTGGACGGGGGATGTAGGGACGAGTGTAACGAAATCAGCGAAATACGCAATCAAACGGCGCGAAAGCATCCGGTTTCCCGTTCTTTACGGTTCAGGGGTACCGAATTTAGCGATGGCTTGATCGCGAATGGCAGGCCAGGGAACCTGAATGAGCTTCGCGTTCGCCTGCGCTTTCAATTCGGCAGGAAGCCGGTCGGACTCGACCAGAGCGAGCAGGTTGCTCGCCCCCGGTTTGCTGAAACAGAGCGCGTCGAGTGCGGTTTTCCGATCTTCGGGAGAGGTTTCGTTGTCGATTGTCAGCAGCACCAAGGTTTCGATCGCTGTGGCATCGCTGGTTTGGCCCAGGAGTCGAATGAACAGACGGGAAATCTCCCCAGATTCCTTGAGGACGCTGTTGACGAGCTCTGAATTTCCCAGAATCAGGCGAACGGCCCGGAGAGCTTCCGGGGATTCCGGTTCCGCCAGGGCAAATTCGAGAAGCTCCTGGTCCGCAGTCCGAATATCAAGGGATTCAACGAGTTGGACGAGCTCTGGCTTGCCGCGTTTCGTCTTGATCAAGCTACGAATTCGCCCAATCCGCTCGGGTGAACCGGCCAAATCCTCGTAGGTGAGGTCGATCGCCGCCGCGAAGGTGAAGCGCAGATCGGATGAGTCGAACATGCGAAGCAACGCGGGGCGGGCAGCGGTTGGTTCCTGGAAATGCATCGCGCGGACATACCGGGCGAATTCTCCGGTTTCGGGATCGCTTTCCAGGACCAAGTTGGCCAGGAGCTCCGGCGATTGCTCAGCTCGGCTGCGCCAAACGAGGTCTCGATTCGGCCCGGAGTTCCAGATTTCGCCGACCCGCTCCAGCCAGGCCGCCATCCGGGAATCCCAAAACGTTCCCGCTCCGATCCCGAGGGCTTCGAGAAACCAGCGATCTTCCCGTTCGTAGCGGAGGGCCAGCTCCGTCCAGAGCTGATCGGCTAATTGGCCTTCTTGATCGTGCAAGGTAATGGCGCACTCTCGCTGCACCTTAGGAGACGGGTCTTCGAGCAACGCCCGCACCGTGGTCAGAACCGAAATTCCTTTGGCGCGGGCGATTCGCAGCGCCATGGCGCGAATATTCTCATCGGGGTCCAGACCGGCCAAGGCGATCGCCTCCCGCGCCTTCCCCGGAAGCGCGGCAAAAAGCCAGAGACCCCGGGCGCGAAAGCGGGCGTCAGAATGCGTCAGGAGGACTCCGGGGACGTTCTTTTCTCCGGCGGTGACCAAGGCCGCCCAGCCGCGAAAACGGGCGGAACGGTTGGGACTCTTCAGGGCTTCCATGGCCCCTTCGGCTGTCTCGAAGTCATAACTCGTTCGGGAATAGGCGATCCCGGTGGGCGCGAGCCGGTAAACCCCGCCTTCAGAAGTCGAGTCTCCACGGTCACTGACCAAGATCGAGCCATCGGGAGCGATGCTTAGATCAACGGGATGAAAGGGGGAATCCGCCGCGCTCCGGATCAAATCCACCCTTTCAGCGGTAAAACCCGAATCGGCCGGGGTCGCGGAGAAGGCCACCACCCGGCCCACATCGCTCAGGCAATGGAAAATCTGGTTTTGCAGCCGTGGAGGAAGCAGATTTCCCTCGTAAATCGTCAATCCTCCGGATTCGCCCAGGTCCAACTCAAGCACATTGGGGACGACGCCGGGATCGTTCTGGTGCCAGCGCTGCCGCGTTTCTTCTTCGCCGATCCCGAAGCGCCAGGCCTGCCAGCTACTCCCATCGATTTCATCGCGATCGCCGTAGTTCCCACGTTCGAGAAGGTAGTTGAGTCGGCCGGGAGCCGTTCCGTCCCGATCCTGGTCGAACTGCCAAACGGAGCCAAAGGAATCGACCGCCACTTCGCCATTGTTGCCAAAATTATGTCCCAGCACCTCCAGATTGCTCCCATCCGGCGCGCAGCGAAATACCATGCCGCCGCGAAACGGTTTCCCGTCATTCACGACGGGATTTCCCCCCGGATCGGTCATCACTCGCCCATTGGGATCGCAGACCTTGCTTCCTGCCTGGCCAAAACTCCAGTAGAGTCGACCGTCCGGTCCAAAAATCAGGGAGTGGGCCGCCTCTTGCCCGGAGCGATCTTCTTCGCTGAGATTGGTAAACATCAGCTGTTTGGTATCGGCGCGGTCATCGCCATCTGAATCGGTGAACACGATGACGTTGGGCGAGCTGGAAAGAATGACCTTGTTGCCCAGGACCGTCATCCCTTGGGCTCCGGTCACGTCCGGGCCCTGATAGAAAACGGTCCGCAGGTCAGCCACACCATCTCCATCGGTGTCATCCAAAATCACAATGCGGTCACCCCGACGAGTCTCTTCCGCGGAAACCGCTTCGCAAACCCACACCCGCCCCCGTTCGTCCACATCGAGCTGGGACGGATTGGCGACCAGTGGAGCGGAAGCGAACACCGCCAGCTCCAGATCCTCCGCCACCATGACCACACCATCCGGCAGTTCGCCGTAGCTGCAGACCGTGGCAAAGAGCCAAGTGAGCGCGATAAACCAAGAAAGCAGCGGACGAACCCAATTCATTGAGATCTGAAGTATAACGAGTCCGGCGAAGACTGAAAGTCGGATTTTGGGTTCAGATTCGAGCGAAGGGGCTGCAAATTGTCGTTGCAGCAAGGAGCGAAAATCCTGGAAAACTTTGGACTTTCCGGTTCGAGTTGGGATTGGTGAATCGGATAGATGGTTTCTTGGTCGTTCTCATCCGTAGTTGAAGAAAGGGATTTGATCGCGAAATCCCCCACCCGTTTTCACTCATGAAGATCATCATTGTAGGCGCTGGAGAAGTCGGTCGCCACTTGGCGGAGCATCTGTCTCGTGAAGCGCATGATACCACGATTATCGAAAAATCTGACAAGCTGGTCAATGACATGTCCGGTTTGGACGCCCGGATTGTCGGGGGGAATGGCACTTCGGTGGATGTGCTCCTGGATGCGGGCGCGAACGAGTGCGACCTCTTTCTCGCCCTGACCAGCAGCGCCGATGTCAATCTGGTTTCCTGCCGCTTGGCCAAAGAACTGGGTGCGAAACGGACGGTCTGCCGCGTTCATCCCGGGGTTCAACGGGAAGAGTGGCTCTTTGATTTTCGCTCCCATTTCGGAGCCGATCTCCTCTTTAGCTCCGAGCAACTGGCGTCGATTCAGCTGGCGAAGTTCATTCGCAATCCGGAATCCCTCTTTGTCGAGGAAATCGCGCGGGGACACATCGAGATTCAGCAATTGAAGATCAATCGCGGCTCTCCGGCAGAAAATAAGCAGTTGCTCGATTTGGGATTACCGGAGCGGGTCCGAATCGGCGCGATTCAGCGGGGAGAAGAAACGATTATTCCGACCGCTTATGATCAACTGGTCGCCGGAGATCTGGTGATGCTGGTGGGCGAGCCAAGGATCGTTCATGAGAGTGCCGGGAAGCTGGGAAAAGGGGTTAAACACGAATCCCTCCGCGTAGTGATCTTTGGCGGTGGCGAGTATGGGTTCGCGCTCGCGCAGATGCTGGAGAGTTGGGAGTGCAAGGTGCGGATCATGGAGTCCGATCCGAAGCTGTGCGAAGAGCTGACCGACCGGCTGAAGGACACGACCATCCTCAACGTCGATGCGACCAAGCTTTCAGAATTGCGGGAGGAACGCGTCGAGGCCGCCGATTTTTTTGTCGCCACGACCGATAGTGATGAGGACAACGTCATGTCCTGCCTTCAGGCGAAGAATTTGGGCGCGAAGGAGTGTTTGACCCTGATTCACCGGGCGGACTATGCGGATGCGATCAGTTCGTTCGGGATCGGCGTCGGAATCAAGGCGGCGGTGAGTCCTCGGGAAGCGACTCGGGTGGAGCTGATGCGCTATATCACCTCGGATGTATTCCACACCGTTTTAGAGATGAAAAACGCTGAAATCGTGGAGGCGATGGTGGGAGAAGACTTCTTCATCAGCGGGCAGAAGGTCAGCGAGGTAGAATGGCCCAAGGGCAGCATGCTCGTCGGGATTCTCCATGGCGCGACGGCAACGATGCCAGCTGCGGGAGATGTGATCGAATGCGGAGACACGATTTATGCCTTGGTTTCAGCAACAGCCCGGAAGCAATTCGTCAAGTTGCTCAAACGGAAGGCAAAAAATGGGAATCTGACGGAATTGAAGCTGAGCGATGGATGAGGGCGCAGTTCTGGGTAGTGATCGTTTTGGGCTGGTTCGGCTTCGCGGCAGCTCAGGATCTGGATCTGGATCTGGATCTGGATCTGGATCTGGATCTGGATCTGGATCTGGATCTG
>CAYGQD010000090.1:0-5131 GCA_964351855.1 uncultured Verrucomicrobiales bacterium | reverse complement strand
GATCCGTTCCGCGAGCTAAACGGAGCTTCTCCATCCGGAAAAAGCGGCATTCGTTTTAGCGATACTCAAGTCTGGGCGGAGCGCTACGCGCGGCAAATTGAGGTTCGACCCCGTTTCCTGGATGGTTGGGAGGCGAGCATTGAAATTCCGGCCCCACCGGCCAACGATTCTCTGCGGGCGCGAGAGGAACTCGTGTATCTTCGCAAGCTTCAAGCCTCCCGAACCCCTTCCCAACTGCAAGCGATCCACGCGGAGCTGGAGCTTCCTGGCTTTCGGCTCGGCGGCTATTCCTGGCCGGATTTGGCGAATGGAGAACGGCGTCCGTTAACCAAACAACTCCTCGAAGCCGCCAATCACGATACGGCGATGCTCGTTTTCGCCTTGAAGCAGCGGTTCGATCGCGTTCGTCCCTCTTTTCTCGATCCACGACTTCAACCCGGTATCGAAAACCCGCCGCATCCGGCCTATCCCAGCGGCCATTCCACCCAGGCTCACGTCTTGGCCTACCTTCTCCAAGAATTGAACCCGGAACTGGCACCGCGTTGGCAACTCGATGCCCGGCGTATTGGAAAAAATCGAGAAATCGCCGGAGTTCACTATCCCAGCGATACTGCAGCCGGGCAGATGCTCGCGCGCCAGATCGTCGATCTGCTCTTGGCCCATCCCGATTTTGCGCGCCAGTTGCAGGCCGCTACCGCCGAGTGGGAATAAGAAATTCGCCCCTTGATGGGGAAAGGAAGTTCGCCCAAACTGGATCCCATGGAAGACGCTCCCTATCTGGAACCGCCATCTCCAGAACCGATTCCGGATGAACCTTCAAAACCGTGGGGAGCGTGGGCCACCTTGGGATTGGGAATTCTCATCGCCATTGGCTGGGTGGTCATTCAATCCATCATCGCAATCGCCATGGTCGTTTCCGGATTTGCGATTGATAGCAGCGATCAGCAGGCCATTCAGTACGACGGGGACCTGCTCGGGGCCGCTACCACGGGTTCAGGCATTGCCGCCATCTTTCTGGTGTTGTTTTTCATCTGGATTCGCAATCATCCGGTTTCCGATTACCTCGCGCTTCGCCTCCCGCAACGGAGTTGGCTCCAGTTTTCCCTTTGGATTGGAATTTGCTACTTGCTCACGATGATCTACGGGCTGCTGGCCCCGATTTTCGAGAAAGAAGAAATCCCGGAGTTCATGCGGCAGGCCTATAATTCGACCGATTATCCGATTCTGCTCTGGGTGGGGATCGCGGTGATGGCTCCGCTCTTTGAAGAAATTTTTTTCCGAGGCTTCATCCACGCGGGATGGAGGCGATCAGCCCTCCGTTGGCTGGGAACGGCCTTGTTGACCTCGTTCCTTTGGACGATTATCCATTTACAGTACGGCTGGTTCGAGCTCTCGTGGATCTTCATCCTTGGATTGATCCTTTCTGCCGCCCGCGAAGTCAGCAAATCGCTCTGGGTGCCCATTGCGATGCACGCGTTCAACAATGCCTTAGCCACCTACGCTACGGAAGTCGCCATGGCCAAAGAGGTGCTGGACTCCGTCGTTCCGTAGGAGCGGCTACGCGGGGCGGATTCCAACGCCAGAGTTGTTTCTGCGTTGTTTATTAGCTTTCTTAGCTTTTCGCCTCGCTGTGCTCTCCGAGAAATTCGTCCAACCCGCCACCGACGTTCCCCATTTTCGCGGCCTGTTGCACGATGAGGGCTTTGGCGAAGGCTTGGCTGCCAATCGCAGCTTCTCCCTTGGAAACGGCCTCCGCCAAGTCACGGAGTTCATCCGCCAAGCTGCCAAGATCCTTCAAGATCACGACATCGCGCCGGAAGGCATCCAGATCGAAGGACCGTGGTAAAATTCCCTCGTTGTCCTCCGCCAGATCGAGCGTTTTCTGAACGAAGTTCCGTCCTCCGTCGCCCATTCGCTGCATTAAGCTGGTTCCGCCAACCTGGAAATCATCGAGAAAGGCGAGCCGTTGTTGCATCTCGTTGATCGACTTCCGGATATCACTCAACGGCGATCCAGTTTTCTGAGATGGGGTTTCCTTGGGCGTATTGGACTCGTGAGATTCGTTCATTTCCGATTGGTGAAGGTCTCCGGAACGGTTGGGGCGATGGAAAACGTGTTCCTTTTCCTGGATTGAGTCGTGGGAACGAAACATATCCATGAGATTGGCCTTGGAATCAGACATAATGCCAAAGATGCCATAATGCCGAAGCCTATACGAGCAAAATATTATAATAATTAGATTTAAAGGTGGTTTTGGTGATTTCTGTCTTAAAAGGCGAGAATGGTCCTCACTCGACTCCATCGTGAAATTCAGAAAATCTGAGTGGTGAAGTTGCCTCCCGATGGTGAAACCGCGCTTCCAGCCGGTTAACGCCATGTGGTCTCGTGCCTAGCAATGCTAGTGTATCCCGTCCAACGGAGTGCCTTCCTGCGAACGGGCAAGGCAATGGGCCGGGGGCGGACAAAATAACATTGATGGCCGCCCGCGAGTGCAGCTTCCCAGAGCCATATGCCCAGGCGTCGCGAAATCACGGATGGAGCTGCCCCTGAGTCGTTGGAGAACTCGGGAAATGCTTGACCAAAGGGAAAATTAATCGCACGTCTTTCGGCTCGCCTGATGATCCAAGAATTCTCGAAACATCGATCTATGCCCGCAATTTTTTCTTCTCATGCCGGTTTCGGCGGGACGGCGATACTGGCACTGGCTGTTGGCCTGGTGTCGTGCGATCGAAATCCTATCCCCGATCAGTCCCAGCAAAAACGTCAGCCAAGAGTGATCACCTTGAAGCTAGCCGCCAATCCGTCCATCGCGGTAACTGCAAAGAAGGGTGAGGAGATGCCAAGCCTCTCATCGGAGGGAACCCGTTTCCGCATCGTCCCTGGACTCAATCATAATTCAGAGGCAGTTTCGCTGGAACTTGCGGACGCACCCGGCCATTTTCTGCGACATCAAAGAGGCGCGATAAAATTGCAGGGGATACCCAAGGACCGAAAACGCATGTTTGAGGATGACGCTTCATGGCTGATGGTCGAACTTGGAGACGGGAAAGTTCGCTTCGAGTCAACCAACTTCAGGGGGTTCTTTATTTCAGTCATCAGAAATCAGCGCGTAGTCACGCTCCGAAATGCTGCGATGAATGTTAGCACTTTCCTGATCGAATCAATCTGACCAATCCGGGTACCTCTCCACTTTGCCTGACCAAGAAAAACCGTCCTCTCTGACCCCGGGCCTTCGGTTGGAAGGGAACCGAGAGGGTGAAAATAGATTTCTAGAGGGCCAGCCGACTGGTAGTTGTTGCGCCTCTCAATCGAGACCGTGGGGCTTGGAAGGGAAAACGGAGCATTTACAGCGGGCGTACCAGTGCTTCTGTGCGGTGCGCTTCAACCCCGTCCTGAAAGCATTTTTTGAGCGCTTGAGGGCGAAAGGAAAAGGTCATCATGTAGCGTCAACCGCGGTCATGCGAAAGATCGTCTGCCTCGCCAACCGCAACCTGAAGGATCCTTCTTTTGTCCCGAGTTGACAAATGCAGAAAAAACAGAACAAAATGAGTTGCTGTTAGGTCGCCAGGGAACGCGCACCGCCGACTACTGGTGACCTTACAGGGTGCCTTTACGCAGCTTCGCGTAACCGGGGTCGTGAACGGGGCTCGGCCTTTGGGCTTGGAGGCTTTCAGGAACTATCAGCCCATCAGAATCATTCACACCCACTAGTGCGAGTCGTCGTTAGACGGCTTTTGGCGTTGCTGCTTCAACTGGCTACGCCGACGTTTCTGAGCCAGGGCGCGCGCTTTGGACGCCGCGCTGGGACGGCGATTCTGGCGACGTGCCCGCTCCGCAGCTTGTTTCTGGCGAAGCCGGCGTTGGCGCCGTTCTTCATCGATCGCGTCACAGATTCGCGAACGCGCGATGTAGCGATTCATGGCCCGTGAACGACCGCTTTGGCACTTCACTTCGTTTCCGGTCGGCTCGTGTTTGAGCCACACGCAGGAGTGGGTCTTGTTGATCTTTTGCCCGCCGCTTCCCGTTCCCAGCACAAACTTCTCCGTCAGGTCATCTTCGGAGATGCCCAGCTGCTCCATACGCTCTTGCAGAGCGCTCTGTTTTTCGGAGGATACCATCGGTGGGTTGGTTCATGCGCTAGGATAGAATACTCCCGAATGGGGTAAGGTAAAGCGAATCGCGGCGCAAGGAGGTGAACTTCTCCTTCAAAAACCCTGCAGGATCGGCCGTTAGCGAGAGGCCCGCAGCCCAATGATAAACTCGCTTCCGATCACGACGTCGCTGCAACCCTGTGCCTGTGCCGCGCAATAGGCGGCATCAATATCCTCGCCGAAGAAGTGCCACCTGCGGTCTCCCGTCATGACCGCGAATGCTTGAAAACCGCCGACGAGTTTGATGATGGGTTGCGTCGTGGTGAGGGCGCTGAGTTCGTTCTGTTTGGGAGCCAGAGAACCGAAGGTCAGCGCGCGGCCGTCCTTTAGAATCGCCGCTCCACCTAGCGGCGGCTCCGTGCTGAAGGCGAGGTCGCGGGCTTCGGTTAAATTTGGCGGGAACGCCGGAAGATCTGATCCAAAGGCAACGACTGACAAGTCTTCGCGGATCACGGCTTGAATGAGCGGTCCTTTGGCAAATTTCACGGCCCGATCCGGGAGTTGCGCCCCGGCGGGAGGTGGAATGCGTCCCCAACCGCGGATGGTTCCATCTGCCAGAACCGCGAATCCAGCCCGGGCGCTTACTGAAATATCGACGGCGTTTTCGATTTCGAATGCTTGTTGGTGATATGTCTCACTCTCGGATCCCCAACCTCGGGTGTAGAGCTGGATCTTTCCCGTTTCATTCAGAACCGCGAGGTGAAAATCTCGAGTGTCGTAGGCGACCCGAACCTTGGCAACGTTCTCCATCTGCTCAATTTCTTCGGGAACGGGATTGACGTCGGTGATGTCTTTCCCCCAAACCACCAGCCTTCCGTTCGATTTCAGAGCGACGGCCAGATCTTGACTGCCTGCGATGGCCACTCCGGTGGTGGCGAGCCCACTTGGAACGATGCCCATTCCCACGTTGGGGATCCCTTCCTGGCGAGGCCATGCGATCACCGCGCCGCGTTCGGTTGGAATCGTGGGAGGGAAGGGAG
>CAYGQD010000089.1:22231-24858 GCA_964351855.1 uncultured Verrucomicrobiales bacterium | reverse complement strand
ATGCTGGAGTTGGCGACGGATGACGTCGGCGTGGTCCCCCGGTGGTCAGGTGGACGTTGGGAGCCCTTGGCGGCGGTCTACCCCGTTGCCAGGCTGCAAACCCTAGCGAAGGAACGGTTGCATGGAGGCAATTTGGCGCTCCAGGAGTTGTTGGAGGAAGCTTCGGAAAAAAAAATAATTCGTGAAATGCCGATCCGCAACAGGATGAGGGAGTTATTCACGAATGTGAACACTCTCGAAGAGTTTGAGAAAATTTAACATTGACCCTGGGTCTCTTTTGTCGTCAGATCTGGAGTTTGTTAGACAAAACTAAATATCGTAATGCTTAAAGAATTCCGGGATTTCATTCTCAAGGGAAACATGCTGGACATGGCCATTGGGATCATTATCGGGGCCGCGTTTGGCACTGTGGTAAAATCACTCGTTAACAACGTCATCATGCCGCCGATCGGGGTGTTAATGGGAGGGCTGGACTTCAGCGCCCTGAGCCTGAAAATCCAGAAGGCGACACCAGCGGTAATGGATGGATCCGTGGTGAAAGAACCTGCGGTGGAGGCTGTCGCCATCAACTACGGGATGTTCATCAACGATGTGATTTCCTTGATCATCATCGGCTTCTGCGTGTTCATGCTCGTGAAAGCTTACACTCGGGCCAAAGAGAAGTTCGACAAAAAGGAGGAAGCGCCCGAAAAAGATCCCGAACCCAGCAATGAAGAGAAGTTGCTGGTCGAGATTCGGGATCTTCTCGCCAAAAAATAGGATTTCTTTCAAACTCATTTCCAACGAGTTTTCAAGGGGAGTAGTCGGAATGGCTACTCTCCTTTTGTTTGGAATCCCATTCTTCCCCCGTCTAAACTTACCCCTAATGAAAACGTTCACCCTTCTCGGTTGTTGGTTGCTCTCCATCGCCGTTGCTCCCGCTCAGTTGCTTTTCGAAACGAACTTGTTAGAGAGAAGCGCAGAAGTTGGAGAGAGTTCGGTCATCGCGGAGTTCAACTTTAAGAACACCGGGACTGAGTCCGCAGAAATCGGCTTGATTGATTCTTCCTGTGGCTGCCTCAAAGCACGCAGTAACCAATCTAGCTATCTCCCGGGAGAATCGGGCGTCATCGAGGCCGAATTTTTCGTCAAAGGTCTGTCGGGCACGGTTGAAAAAAGCATTACGGTTCGCACCAACAGCAATCCGACTCCGGTTCGGCTCGCTGTTCGGGTCAATATTCCGGAAATCCTGCTCATCGAACCGAAAATGCTGAGTTGGGAAATCGGCGAGGACCCGACTCCGAAACGGGTTACCTTCAAAGTATTGCGAGCTGATCCTATTCATCTCCTGGAGGTGGTTCCATCGCGAAAGGAAGTGACGGCCTCACTTCACACGATTGAAGATGGAAGGCACTATGAGATCGAATTGACGCCTCGCTCGACGTCGGACACGATTCTGGGTGTCGTGCGGATTGAAACCGATTGCGAAATCCGCGAGCAGCAGCGCCAGATGGCTTTTTTCCGCGTTTCCAGAGGTGACTAACCCAATTTCCAGAGCGTTGATTCGTCAGATCGTGATCCTGTTGGGATTGACGGTTCTGGCAGGTGGTGTGACGGCAATGATTCATCCAAAGTCGCCGCCTTGGCATCTCAAACGCGCGCAGGCGAATGATCCCTGGCGGGTCACGCTGGAGGAGATCGATACGCGGTGGAATCAAGACGTCCTTTGGATCGACTCCCGGACCACGGTCAAGTTCGAGGCCGGTCATCAGCCGGGAGCCTTGCTGTTGAACAAGGAGAATTGGAACGATCTCCTGTTGGAGCATTTCGAGACCCTCACCTCGGCCCAAAAGCCGATGATCGTTTATTGCGATAGCCTGAACTGTCTGAAAAGTCGGGAGATTGCCGAGGAACTTCGGGACCTCGGGATTCCGGATGTTTACTACCTGCCGGCCGGGTGGGTGGAAATGAAGCAGCAAGTCACGACGGAGCCCTGAGCAAAAGATCCGATTGCGTCAGGGTAAGGGTTCGTCTTCGTTGATGAGATGATCAGAATTGGAATCGTTGGTTGTGGAAGGATTCTGGCCGCCCATCTGCGTGGGTTTCGGCTGCTTCGTGAAGCTGGAGTGGATGACTTTGCCATTACGGCGCTGTGTGCTCGGAGAAAAACGGACGCGTTGAGCTACGTTCAGAGAGGAGAAGGGCCGGCGCAGCGTCCTGCCGTTTCCAATTTGGAAGGGGATCCGTTGGCAATTGGGGACGAGTATCTGTCTGATTTTCAGCCCGGAGTCCCGGTCGAAGTCTACGACGATTTCCGGGAGATGATTTCGAGTGGTCCGATCGATGCGATCAACGACTACACGATCCATAGCCTCCATCACCAAGTCGCGGACGCCGCCTTTGCCCATGGCAAGCATCTCATGTCACAGAAGCCCCTCGCTGTGACCGTGAAAGCGGCGCGTATGATGTGCGAACGCGCGGAACAGGCCGGGGTGACCTTTGGCGTGTTCGAAAACTTGCGTCACACCGTTTCCATTCGCCAAACCAAGTGGGCGCTTGGGCCGGGAGGACCATTGGGCGATCTGCAAATGGCGTTGTTCGGAAGTGCTGGCGCGTGGTGGGCACCGGATCGCATCGTGGCGGAAACC
>CAYGQD010000089.1:0-22221 GCA_964351855.1 uncultured Verrucomicrobiales bacterium | reverse complement strand
GCATCAGCTCATCGACGCGGGAGGAATCGCCCTCGATATGGGGCCACATTGGTTCGATATGATGCGCTACATCGCGGGCGAGGTGAAAAGCGTCATGGCCCGTACGGCGGTGATCGAACCGGAGCGCTTGACCCGGGATGCCGAGGGTACTGTCCGGGAGCGAATCCAATGTGACGCCGACGATACCTTTTTCGCCAATTTTGAGACCGAATCCGGAGTGAACGGGGCCATTTACGGGAGCTGGGCGGGACATGGTGAGCCTACGATGGTTGGGGAAGGGGCGGTGTTCTACGGTCAGCGAGGTCGGGTAACCGGAGATCGCCTGGTCGTCGATGGCGAGGAACCACAGTCGCTAAGTGCGTTGCACCAGCCGGATTTGCCATTTGGCTTGGAAGATGATTTTGCGTTGGCGCAATGGGATTGGCTTGAAGCGATTCGCTCAGGGATTCAGCCGGAGACCAGTGGGGAGGAAGGATTGCGAGATTTGGCCTGCGCTTACGCGGTCGTGGAATCGGCCAAAGCCAAGCGCGAAGTCTCGGTGGCCGAAGTGTTGGACGGAAGCCTGGCCGACTATCAGTCACCCATAGATCGACACTTTGGAATCGAATGAGAAACGGCTGAAGATTGTTTAACGAGAATAATCAGCAATTTGGCACATGATGTGCTCCACATTAGACTAGAAATGGAACCTGAAGAGGCTCCTCCAGGATGAATCCCATGAACAACCAATTCTTCAAGCCAAGATCAATCGAATCGCCCGAAGAGGAAACCGAAGCCTCAGGTTCAGCGATTCCAGAGCCAAGCACGGAAACTCAGGAACCGGTGCACGCCATTGCTATTGAATCCGTGAGTGTCAACGCCGTGACGGAGAATCCAGCTCCCGTGGTTGAAAAAGGCGTCCACCCGGCTGCGCCAGTTCCCGTAAAGCCCGCTCCGGAGCCTGCGGTCTTTCCGATGGTGGATATCATTGACGATGTGGTGCGGAAGAGCATTCCCCCGGAATTGACCGAGCGTGTCAAAAACGCCTCGAAGAAAAGCGAGATCATCAACCCTAGCTATCCCTATGAAAAAACGATGAAGGGCGCGGAGTATGATCGGCAGATCGAGCTGCTTCAAATCGAACTGGTGAAAATGCAAGCCTGGGTCGGCAAGACCGGGGAACGGATCGTGTCCCTGTTTGAGGGCCGCGACGCAGCGGGAAAAGGGGGGACGATCAAACGCTTTGTCGAGAATTTGAACCCGCGTGGGGCTCGCGTCGTTGCCCTGGCCAAGCCTTCCGACAACGAACGGGGCCAGTGGTATTTTCAACGATATGTGCAAAAAATGCCAACCAGTGGTGAATTGGTATTTTTTGACCGCTCTTGGTACAACCGCGCCGGGGTGGAGCGGGTGATGGGCTTTTGTAAGCCAAACGAGTATTTGGAGTTCATGCGTCAGGCTCCCGAATTTGAGCGAATGCTAGTTCGGAGTGGAATCCGGCTTTTCAAATTTTGGTTCTCAGTGAGTCGGGAAGAACAACTCCGCCGCTTCATGGGGAGGGCGAAGGATCCGCTGAAGCAATGGAAGTTGAGTCCAATGGACGTCGAGTCGCTCGGGCGGTGGGAAGAATACACCCAGGCCAAGGAGTCGATGCTTTTCTATTCGGACACGGCCGACGCTCCCTGGACCATCGTCCGTTCTGATGACAAAAAGCGCGCTCGGCTTAATGCGATCAAATTTCTCCTCAAGGATCTCGACTATGACGGTAAGGATCACGCCTTACTCGATGATATGGATCCACTCATCGTCGGCTCGGCCAGAGACATTTATGAAAATGGTGAGCAGATCGTTCCCACTGAAATTTCTCCCGTTCCGGTCTCCTAACCGGCCTTGCCAAGGGTGAGGGTCAAAGCTAGCTTCGATGGAAGTTCGAAGCTGCCATGATTCTTGACTCAAAAGATGAAGCGATATTCTCGATCCGGACTTCGGCTCCGGGTCCGTCTGGAACGTTACCCTTCAAGAACGAGTTTCTAGCTCAGGCTCCCAGCGGGGATTTATTCGGTTGGTCGCAGAACGTTGGCATGGGTTGGGACCCCCGGAAGCTGACGGGTGAAGACTACGCCATTCTCAGCACCCAAGGAGGAATTCGGCGAGAAGATGGTTCCGCGATCGCCCTGGGCTACCATACGGGGCACTGGGAAGTCGGCTTGTTGATGGCCGAGGCGGCGCGCGAATTGGCCACTCATGGTGGAATCCCGTTTGCGGCATTTTGCAGTGATCCCTGTGACGGGCGCAGTCAGGGAACGACCGGCATGTTCGACTCTCTTCCCTATCGGAATGACGCCGCCATGATTTTCCGACGTCAAGTTCGTTCCTTACCCACGGCGAAGGGCGTGATGGGAATCGCAACCTGTGACAAGGGGCTTCCTGCGATGATGATGGCACTGGCGGGTTCACCGAATCTGCCCTGCGTCTTGGTTCCTGGCGGCGTTTCTCTGGTCAGCGAAGAAGCGGAAGATCTGGCCAAGATTCAGACGATTGGATCGCGATACGCCCACGGTGAAATCAGTTTGGAACATGCTGCGGAGCAAGGCTGCAAAGCGTGTGCGTCTCCCGGAGGAGGGTGTCAGTTTTTAGGGACAGCGGCTTCCAGCCAAGTGATTGGCGAGGCCCTGGGAATGAGTTTGACCCATTCTGCGCTCTGTCCCAGTGGGGCGGAGATTTGGAAAGACATGGCGGTGAGAAGCGCCCGGGCCCTGCTCGAAATGCGAAAACGCGGCACGACCATGCGCGGTCTCTTGACCAATGATTCGATCTACAATGCGATGGTTTTGCATGCGGCGTTCGGAGGTTCGACGAATTTGATTCTTCATCTCCCTGCCATCGCCCATGCTGCGGGACTCAGGCGGCCAACCGTCGAAGACTGGACGCGAGTGAATCAGACCATTCCGCGTCTGGTCGACGCCTTACCTAATGGGCCGAAACACTTCGCCACGGTTCAGGTCTTCCTGGCCGGAGGTGTCCCGGAAGTGATGCTCCATTTGCGAGAAGCCGGGCTGCTGAAGCTGGATGCAAAAACGGCGACGTCTCAGAGTCTGGGCGAGAATTTGGAGTGGTGGGAAACGAGCGAGCGGCGTTCGCGGTTGCGTGAAAAGCTCCAAGAACTGGATGGAATCGATCCGGACGACGTCATCATGTCCCCAACGGCCGCGAAAGAAGCGGGGCTGACCAGCACCACGACGTTTCTAACCGGAAACATCGCGCCAGAAGGTGCGCTCATCAAAAGCACGGCCATCGATCCGAGCGTGGTGGGTGAAGACGGAATTTATTTTCACGAGGGTCCAGCGCGGGTGTTCGGCAACGAACCGGAGGCGATCGCTGCGATCAAAGCGGATCAGATCACGGCGGGAGATGTGCTGATTCTGGCGGGTATCGGACCGGTTGGAGCGGGGATGCCGGAAACGGCGCAATTGACCATGGCCTTGAAATACCTGCCGTTTGGGAAGCACGTGGCGCTACTGACGGATGCGCGGTTCTCCGGAGTATCGACGGGGGCCTGTATCGGCCATGTCAGCCCGGAAGCACTGGCGGATGGGCCGATCGGAAAACTTCGAAGTGGCGACACGATCCGGATTCGGGTCGATACACGCAAGCTGGAAGGGCAGCTCGATTTTGTCGGGGAAGACTCCTTGGCAACGCGATCAATCAACCCGGTGATCAAGTGCAATCCGGCGGTTCCCGACGATACTCGGTTGTGGGGAGCGCTCCAGAACGCAAGTGGCGGAAGCTGGGGAGGGTGCGTTTACGACGTCGAAAGTATTCTCGCAAAACTAGGGAGCCTCTGATGAGAAGGTTTGCCCCCAAGGTTTCAGCCACTTCTCGGTTTCAGAATCCTGCCGCGCTGTTGCTGCTACCGCTTCTCCCGGCAGCGGGATTCCTCTTCGTGTATGCGGAACGGAAGCGACGGGAAGCGCTAGGCAAGTTTGCTGGCGCTCGGGGAGAGTCACAAGGGTTGATTGTCGATCGCCGGTTTGAATTCGCCTGCCTGATGATGGCGGCGGGACTGATCATCTTGGCGCTGGCCCGCCCTTCCTGGCAGCAAGTCCCTGTGGAAGTCACCAGTGAAGGACGCGATGTGGTGTTTCTGTTGGATGTTTCTCGGAGCATGTTGGCTCAAGACCTTGCTCCAGATCGATTGGGAGTTGCCAAAGCCGCGATTCGTGACTGTGTCGAAAACCTGGAAGGGGACCGCGTTGCGCTGGTGGTCTTTTCAGGCGCGGCCTCGATTTTGTGCCCGCTAACGGTAGATTACACCTTCTTCTTCGATAAGCTGGAGGAGGCGGGGCCCTATGCAGTCGCCCCGGGAGAAGTTCGAATCGGAGGGACGCGGATTGGCGATGCGATTCATAAAACCTGCGACAAACTGCTCTCGACCAGTCGTCGTGGAATGCAGGACCTCATTTTGGTCAGTGATGGCGGGGACCAAGAGAGTCGGCCCGAGAATGCGGCGAATCGACTCGAAAATCTGGGTGTTTATTTCATCGTGGTCGGGATTGGTGACGCAATCAAAGGCGCTCGAATTCCGGAGGTTGATGAAAATGGAGAACCTGTCGGTTTTGTCATGCACGAGGAGCGCGAAGTTTGGACGAAATTAGAGGCGGGTGGGCTGGAAACGCTAGCGAGGGCGTGTCGTCATGGGGTATTCTTGAATGCGGGTAGTCGCGCCTTGCCGCTTGGAGAGATCTATCCGAACTTGGTCCGCCATTTCCGGACGACGGGAGCTGGACAGAAGGAAATCATGATGCGGGCCGAGGAAACGTTCCCCGCCTTTTTGGCGGCCGCCTTGTTTCTGTTGGCACCGCCTTTTGTTCGTTGGGCTCGGAACTGCAAAGGGGCCACGGCTGCGGCGCTTTGCGTGTTTATGGTATTGGGGGTGGGGAGGACTGAGCTGAAGGCCGACGAGGCTCAAGCAGAGTTCGCCCGTGGCTGGGAACAGCTGACGGCCAAGAACTACGGTATGGCGATCGCGTCGTTTTTAACAGCATCAGAAAAGCTGGAAGCGCCCCGAGACCGCTGTCTTGCCGTCTATAATTGCGCGAATGCCAGTTTTCTCCAAGCGAAGGCTGATGAGGCTCTGGATCCTCAGTCTTCCCAAACCTACTATCGTCAAGCAGCCAAAGCCTATCGAGCATGCCTCGAAATGTTCCCTGACTTTGAAGATGCGATCTGGAATCTTGAGGTCACCTTGGTTCGGCTGAACCGCGTTTCTGTGGAGATTGAGAATGAAATGACTCAAGAAGGCGAAGCGTCCGATGAAGAGAGTTCGTCTGAATCCGGAGAGGAAGGAGAGAGCGAGGCGAGCGAGGAAGAAGGAGATGGGGAATATGAAGAATCGGAAGAAGAGGGCGCGGCGGATCCTTCTGCCCAAAGTGGGGAACAAAATTCGATGGATCTGGATGCCCAAGATATTCCTCCGCCGATGGTCGAACCCGAGGAGTTGTTAGAGCAGGAGATTCAAAATGCAGAGTCACGGATGAAGGGAAAATCCTCGAAATACAAAACAGTGGAGAAGGATTGGTGACTGGGTTTGCAAAGTAGCCGTTTTAGGGCAATTTCCTACCCCATGAAAACCTCCCCCTTTCATGCCCTGTTCATTGGACTCTTCTTGTGCAACGTCCAGGCGCTAGACTATCAAACGGACATTCTTCCCATCTTCGCGGAAAAGTGTAACAAATGCCACACGGACGAAGACGGTGAAGACGCGAAAGGTGGCTTGGCACTCAACAATCTACAGGATATGGAGGAAATCTATGTTGGGAAATTCACGACGATGCGCCCCGGAGATCCCGTCAATAGTGTCTTGCTCGATCATGTCTCCAACCCGAATTCCGACGATGCGATGCCGCCTCCAGGAAAAGGAGAACGACTCACACCCGAGGAAATCGAGTTGGTTCGGCAATGGATTCTGGATGGGGCGGTTATTTTTCCTTCGAAGCCGATGTCCGAGATTCCGATGGAAGAACGTCCCTTGCTGGAATGGACCAGTTCAGCCGGAACCAAGATTACCGCGAAATTCAAGGCGCTTTCTGGCGCTTCCCTCGATTTGGTGCGAGAAGATGGGCAACCGCTGCGCGTCAATTTGAATCAGCTTTCCAGTGAAAGTCAGGCCCAAGCAAAGAAGCTGGGCGGCAGTTGACTTGAACCTTCCCAGCCCCTAACACCTCCCCCATGGATCCTCAATTTTATAAAGTTCTTCACCTCATCGGCGTTATGTTTCTCTTCATAGGGCTTGGAGCGCTGTTTCTCATTGGAAAAAACGGTGATGGCCGAAAGCCTGCCGTCATTTTTCATGGAATTGGTCTGCTGTTTCTTCTCGTGAGCGGCTTTGGCCTTTTAGCCAAGGCAAGTCTCAAAGTGGAGGGCGGAGTCATGGTGAAACTCGTAATTTGGTTGGTGATGGGGGCCATGATTGTTGTTGCCAAAAAAGGCCTCCTGAAAGGGTATGTCGGTTGGCTGGTAATTGTTGTCCTTGGAGGAATTGCCGCGTATCTGGGCGGGCAATTACCATCGCCTTGGTAGGCATGGAACCTGTCGGCTAAGAAACATTCTCCTGAGACCGTCATGGTTCGAGCCATGCGTTCTCTCATCTTCTGCCTCTCCTTCCTGACTCTTCCCGTTCTCGCGCAAACTTCCGCGAGGCAAGGAAAGGTCGTCTACGGGACGATGTTCCGACACATTGATCGCGATGGAGACGGCATGTTCGAGGAGTGGCAACGCGAGGACTGGCGTCATCTCGACACGAATCGCGATGGCAAACCGGATCTGTTTCATCGAGGAAAGCTTCCCGATATCACCACCGGTTGGGATTCGGATGGGGACGGAATCTACGATACGGCACAGGATCTCATCAGTGTGGATCCGATCAAATATGCCTTCGAGTATCCCATTGAAATCCAAACGCCGTCTCAAGCGATTCGACGGGACCGAGCTGTAAACGTGAAACGCTTTCCCGCGACGAAGCCGCGTTTCGGTTTGAAATAGGAATCAGCCTGTTGGCGATTATCATTGCGTGGAGTCGATGCCTGAGCTTGAGATTGCCGGATGAACTTTTCTGAACTCCTCCAGACGCCCGAAGGAATCAATGCTCTGTCCTCCTGTGTTTTGGCTGTCTCTGTTTTGATCTTGGCCTTGGTGGTTGGTGGCAAAATGGGTGCGCTTTCCAACCAGGTGCGCAAAGCGGTCGATGCTCTGTGCGCATCTCAAGAGGCGCAGAAACGCCAGCCGACGATCGATGCCGTGCGGCGCTACGAAACAGACCCTCAGCTACGCGAATCCATCAAACACATTTACACCAAGACAGTTCAGGGAACAGACTACACCCTACTGGAGTCTTCAGATCGCTTCCATGTCACGACCATCCTGAACTATTTTGATGGGATTGCTTGCGGTATTGAGCAAGGAATTCTGATGGAGCCATTGGTTCGCGATTACCTGCAATTTGTTCTCGATAAAAACGTGAGTGCGCTTCTCAAAGGGGAATCCGGACCGACGTGGGCAGGTGGTGATCCGATCGTTTCGTTCGAAGGCTATGAGACAGTTCTGGACCTCCACAGTCGTTGGGTGACGGATTCCAACCGGACTTTGTATGAAATGTTGCGTTGAAAGGAGTGTTTGTTCTGGAATCCGCCCTGCAAGACCGTTAAGTTAATGTGGTTTTCTCTAAAAATTACACCATCCACTGAGGGGAAACCACTCAAGTTTCATGTTCGGACCGCGCACCAAGGTAGTCATCGCCTTGCTCATCACGGGATTTATCCCGCTGACGGTTTTTTGTGCCTTACTGTATCCCTTGGTGTTTGGAGAGCACCGAGAGCGGGTGGATCGACAGATGAATGGGTTTGCCGATATTCAGGCACAACGTGTAGAGGACCTGTTGACCCAGAAATCCAGAGAGGAGAGGCTGGTTACCAATTTCGGCGATGAAAAGAGGGTTCGGGTCTTGGAATTTCGGGAAGAAGAGTGGGAGCATTTGACGCGTAGTGACACCGCTTTGGGAGCCAGTGCTGAGACGATCATCGCTCAGCGGACGAAAGACGGCGGCTTACAATATTTGATGCCAGCTGGGGCCTCCGATCAAACGGTCGCGATTCATGACGGTTTAGAGCGGGATTTGATGTATTTGGCAGTGCATGATTCTCCTACGAACGCGGTCGAAGCCACCGGTCCCTCTGGAGAAGCGGTTTTGGCAGCGACCCGATTCATTCCGAAAGGGAATCTGGCAATTTTGGTTCGGCTCGATCGCGAAGAGGCGTTTGCCGAGGCGGATCGATTGGGGCAAATGGCTTTGGTGGCACCAGCCGCCGCATTAGCGTTTGCGATTCTGGTGGCGTTGGTCTTGGCGCAATGGCCGATTTTGATTCAAACAGCTGATGACCGAACCCGATTGCTCGAGGCACAGATCCGGGAAAGTCAGGCGGCCCAAGCAGCTTTAGCGGAAAGCGAGGAGCGTTTTGCCCTGGCAGTCGCGGGCAGCAATGAGGGAATCTGGGACTGGGATATAGCCTCCAACCAAGTCTATTTTGCGCCGCGTTTCAAAGAACTCCTTGGCTTCCAGCCTGATGATTTGGAAAATGACTGGAATGTCTGGGAGAATCGGCTCCACCCGCAAGACCGGGAATCTACCCTCGATGCCTTGCGAAATCATCTGGATACGGGCCAGGCTTATGATGTGGAGTATCGACTCCGCTGCGCGGATCATTCCTACAAGTGGTTCCGGGGAAGAGGCTTAGCCGTGCGAGATGACGAAGGGAACCCGAGTCGAATGGCGGGCTCAATTACCGATATCACCACTCGGAAAAAGGCGGAGGAAGAGTTGCTCCGGTCCAACGAAGAGTTGGAACAATTCGCCTACATTGCGTCACACGATCTCCAGGAGCCAATTCGGACGGTGAGCAGTTACGTCCAGCTGTTCACACGGCGGTTTCAAGGAAAGGTCGGCGACGATGCTGATGAATACATCGGCTTCATCATCGAAGGCTCAGAGCGGATGCGTCAGTTGATTCGAGGGTTGCTTCTCTATGCTCGCGTCGGAACGCGGGATAAGAAATTTGAAGCGGTCGATTCCAGAGAAGCACTCGACAATGCGTTGAAAAATCTGGAGGTGGCGATTGAGGAATGCGGGGGAATTGACCTCACTCGTGACGAAATGCCGACCATCTACGGTGACCCCGTTCAAATTACCCAACTCTTTCAGAATCTCATTTCGAATTCCATCAAGTTCAAGAGCAAGGAGAAGCCTCAGATTCATGTTGGAGTGCGGGAACACGATTCGAAGTGGAGATTTGCAGTGCGCGATAATGGCATCGGAATTGATCCAAAGCATCAAGAGCGGATCTTCTTGATTTTTCAGCGGCTTCATGCGCGCGAGGACTTCCCCGGTACGGGAATCGGGTTGTCGGTTTGCAAACGGATTGTCGCACGGCACGATGGCTCGATTTGGGTTGATTCTTCCCCAAATAACGGAGCGACCTTCGGATTCACGCTACCCGCGATGGAACCTCTCAACCCTCAGCCTAGCGAGGCGGCGATGGAAGAACTTTCCCTCGAGTCTGATGGCCCGGTATCCCCAGATAGGTCTGAGTCCGAACGATTGAAGCCTGCTCTGGCCGAGCGAGAAATTGTGGGATCCACCTAGGATTGATGAAATCAGTTAAGATTTTGCCCCTCTCGGTATTGATCCTGTTTTTCGCGGGCTGCGGAAACCTGATGGGGCAAGACGAAGAGGGAAAGACGCTTTTCGTGACGACATGTTCGATTTGTCACGGCCCAGAAGCGCATGGAGATCAAACGAAAATGGCCCCATCGATTGCCCATCTTCCCTATTGGTATGTCGAAATCCAGTTGGCGAAGTTTCGGGAGGGTAAACGAGGCTCAGATCCCCATGATCCTTTCGGAATCCAAATGCGGGCCATGGCACTTGCTCTCACCGAAGATCAATTGTCGAAGGTGGCGCGTTATGTGAGTTCCCTGCCTGCGAAGTCTATCATTGCCCTCGAAGAAGGAGGGGATTCCGAATACGGTGAAAGGGCGTTTTTGGAATATTGTGCGGCCTGTCACCGTTACAATGGATACGGAGAAAAAGCTTTCCGGAGTCCGCCTCTAACCGGTCTAAACAACTGGTACATCCGGGCACAGCTTGAGAAATTTCGCAACGGCCAGCGCGGCGGGCTCGCCGAAGACGTCGATGGTGGCAAAATGAGAGAGATGTCCAAAATGCTCGAAAGGGAAACCGAGCAAGACATCATCGCCTACCTGGCAAAGCTAGCTGCCAGATTTCCACTCAACGAGCGGAACACCCGATGAGTTGAGCTTAACGCCGCCTGTTCAACGGCAGACTTACTCCCCGTCGTCGCCAATTGCCTCAACCGGGCAACCTTCCATCGCTTCTTCACAGAGAGAACGCTCCTCATCGGTCTCAGGCTGTTTGTAGACGTAAGAATAACCAGCTTCGTCACTCCGTTTGAAGTTATCAGGCGCAGTTTCGCGGCAAAGGTCACAATCAATACACTGATCGTCGACGTAGTATTCCCCGGCGATATTTTCTGGCTGTTTATTCTCGGTGTCGGCCATGTTATTTCAAAGTTGTTAAAGGCGACGGACTGTAGTCCGAATGGCTTCCTGCGCAATGCCTTTTTTGCTGGGATCGGTGGTGAGGGTGAATGGCTTGAAAAGCGAACAAATCCCTGCATGGTTCGTGCTATTCTTTCCCCAACCAAGCCTGATGATGAGTCCCGAAGTCGAACCCTTTCCAGCCTGTGAGGAAAAGCTGATCCCGGAAGAGGGCTGGCATGTTCTCCATCTCTTTTACCAGATCGATCATTCGCATTGGGCGGAGTTGGGCGATGCAGAGCGGCTGGAGGCAAAAACTCACCTTACCGAGCTGGCCCAAGAGATCAGGACGCATCCGGCTACCCAACTGCTGACTTTCAGCATCGTTTCACCGAAAGCGGATATGGGGTTTATCCTGGTCACGCCTGATCTTCACGATTTAAACACCTTCGAGAAGCGTCTCAGCCAGTCGCTTGGACCTGACATTCTTCATGCGGTTTACAGCTATCTCTCGATGACCGAAATCAGCGAGTACACGACTTCCAAGCATGCATTGGGGGTCAAAGACTCGTTGTATCCCCAGCTTCCGGATTGGCCAATTCTTGCGTTTTACAACATTATGAATCGTCGAGATCCCGGCCAGAACTGGTATAAACTGAGTTTTGAAGAGCGCAGTAAACTGATCCAGGACTGCGAGCCGATCGAACAAGGCTATGAGGGACGCGTGCAGCAGTTGGTGACCACTTCTGTAGGATTGGACGACGCCGAACGTGCCGTGAGCCTGTTTGCCCAGGATACCTGTCAGATTAAGGACATCGTTTACCAAATGCGCTCCAGCCAGCTCAACGCCATTTATTCCGATTTTGGGGAGTTTTACCTCGGAATTCAGCTTCCGTTAGACAAGTTGTTCCGCCGAGTGGGAATATGATGCTATCCTTGCCTGAGATGTCAGCTGCCCTGAAAATCGCAAATCGCACCTTTGAATCCCGCTTGTTGGTTGGAACCGGCAAGTTTTCGTCCAACGAAGCCATGCGGGATGCGTTGGAAGCTTCTGGAACGGAAATTGTCACGGTCGCTTTGCGTCGTGCGAGTCTGCGAGATGAGCCAGATCCGTTTGCCAACATACTGGATTTCATGGATCCCGAACGATATCTGATTCTTCCCAATACGAGTGGAGCGATGAATGCCGAGGAAGCAGTCCGGATTACGCGTTTGGCCGCCACGGCGGGGCTTCCCTCATGGGTGAAGTTGGAGATTCATCCAGACCCGACCTATTTGCTTCCTGACCCGATCGAAACGCTGAAAGCGGCGGAGATCCTGGTAAAGGAAGGGTTTACGGTCCTGCCCTACATCAACGCGGATCCCGTTTTAGCGAAAAGGCTTCAGGACGTGGGAACGGCGACAGTGATGCCGTTGGGCTCTCCCATCGGTTGTAACCGAGGAATTGAAACGCGACGCCAGATCGAAATTATCATCGATCAGGCCACCGTTCCAGTGATTGTGGATGCGGGCATTGGGGTCCCCAGCCATGCGGCCGAGGCTCTCGAAATGGGGGCTGATGCCGTCTTGGTGAACACCGCGATTGCGGTTGCGGAGGATCCTTGCCGGATGGCGCGCGCGTTCGCCAAAGCGGTGGAAGCGGGGAGGGACGCCTTCGAAGTGGGATTGGTACCAAAAAGTAGGACGGCTTCCGCCACCAGTCCGTTAACCGCGTTCCTCGATTCCAAGTAGATGGCTTTGCTCCGCGTCGAAGATCTGACGGTCTATCACCAAACTGGTGAAGGGCTATTTTCTCGAGTGCTTGCCGATGAGCCTGCTGTTGATCAGGTTAGTTTTGAGCTGGAAGAGGGAAAAACGGTGGGCATTGCCGGTGAAACCGGCTGCGGAAAGTCCACCTTAGCCCTGACGATTCTCAAAATTCTAAGGCCTACCTCCGGAGCGGTCTATTTCAATGACCGTCTCATTTTGAAAATGCGAGAGGCTCGGTTTCGCCACCTTCGCGGGGATATGCAGATGATCTACAGCGATCCCAACGATGCGTTTCGCCCCGGATGGACAGTGCGAAGGCTGTTTCAGGAGGTTTTGCGTCTTCACCAGCGTGAACTGGGTAGAAATGAGAAGTATGACCGGATGATTTACTTGATGGATTCAGTGGGTCTGGATCCTTCTGTCCTCAAAAGCTCTCCCAGTGAATTGAATCTCTTCGATCGACAGCGGGTTTGTATTGCTCGGGCCCTGGCCGCCCAGCCGAGAATGCTGATTTGCGATGATCCAACTCGCTATTTGGATACCGTTAGCCAGGCGCGAATACTCGATATTCTCAAAGATGTGCAGCTCCACTGGCGGGTTACGTTGCTCTATCTGGCCAGGGATTATGCCGCCGTGGACCACATGAGTGACTACATCCACGTCATGAGCCGAGGTCGATTTCTCGAGTCAGGAGAGCCTGATGCCCTGTTTCACAGCCCTCAGCACGAATACACTCGTCAGCTTTTGGCGCTCAGCGGAGCCGGTTGAAAGGACTGGTATTTTGAGAGAATGCGTCGAACTTTCCTGACCTACGTAATCCGGCTATGACACCTCTTCTTCGCAAGTTTCTGGGAATGAACTGGATCCTGGTGCTGAACATGTTCGCACTGATGATCTTTGGGATTTTCTGCATTTACTCGGCGACGTGGTCGAAAACGGAGGTAGGTCTGGAGACGTCCTGGAACAAGCAGGTGATCTGGATCGCAGTGGGAGCGGTGATCTTTTTTGCGACGAGTTTAATCGATTACCGTTGGGTCTACTGGGGCGGGGTACCGTTATACTTCATCGGTATCGGCTTGTCCGCCGTGGCGCTCTTGTCGTCGGATGAGGTTCATGGGCACCATAGCTGGCTTTCGATCGGGAGTTTCACCTTTCAGCCGTCTCAGATCGCCGTTGCGGGTGGGATTATCATGACCGCGCTGATTCTCGGCCACCTTCACAAATTCCATCCCATCTTCCGGAACCACTTCCTCAGATTGGGGATCGCGGGAGTCGTCTGCCTGGTTCCGTTTGGATTGGTGTTGTTGCAGGGTGACTTTGGATCCGCCATGGTTTGGCTGCCGATTGCAGGGGCCATGTTGCTGGTCGGGAGTATTCCCTTCCGCTACATTATCACAGTGGTATTGATCGCCCTCATGCTGATTCCGTGGGCCTTTTTCTTCGGACTGAAGCCCCACCAGAAAGAGCGCATTACGGTTTTCGCGGACATGCTAACGGGGAAAGAGGTCGATACCCAAGGAAGTGCCTATGCGGCCACCTACATTATCAAGGCGGTAGGTTCCGGGGGATTCGATGGTCGTGGATACAAGAATCTCAAGACCATTAATAACCTCGGATTTATCCCCAAACGAACCGCCCACAACGACTTTGTGTTCGCTGTTTTGGCGGAAGAGCACGGTTTTCGGGGAAGCATCCTCCTCTTGGCAGGTTTTGCCCTGATGCTCCTTCAAGGGCTCTTTATCGCGTTTTACAGCCGAGATGCGGTCGGGAGGTTGATCTGCGTCGGGGTCGTCGCGCTGTTCTTTGCCCATATTTTCCAACACGTCGGCATGAACGTGCTGATCATGCCGATCACAGGGATTCCGCTACCGTTTATCAGTTACGGGGGAACCTTCCTCGTCATTTGTATGTTCCTCACTGGAATGATGCAGAGCGTCTGGGTTCATCGATCGAATGCGATGCAACGGGTCGCTGAGGGGGTTCGACAAAGAGGATTTGCGTAGTTCTCGTAAGCGTCAGTTCACCGGAACGGCGTTGCTTAGGACTTGTCACAAAATAAGTTTGCGTGAGGTGCGCAGAATTCCGACTTGTCGCCAAGCCGGAATTGACCGGAGTTTAGCGGGCTCAATGAGGTGAATTCCAACGCTGGCAACGGGTCGGAAGACCAGCAGATCTTGTAAACTTATTTTGTGACAAGCTCTTAGCGTAGGGTTACCAGCCAGCCAATCGGTTTTCGGTTACGCAGTTCCAACGTGACCATCGAGCGGGCATCCGAGGAAAAGCGAGACGGTGAATTGAGAACCCAGGTGGTGTCTTCAGGATAGCCAAATTCTCCTGTCTCGGTATTAGCTCTCAGGAGCTTTAGGGTCGTGGAAAGGCCAATTTGGCATTTAGGACTCCCCAGCTTCCATTCGTGACGATAAAGATAGGCACTGGGGATGACGACTTCGATGGTGTGCTCGTTGGAAGCCCCGGTTAGGCTTTTGAGGCTTGTCTGGATGAATTGGGGATCGATATGCTTGTTGTATCCATTGCCAAACGCGCCTTCAGGAATCCCCTCGGGCAGAATTCCATTCGTGCTTCCGGCGGCGAATTCAATCCGGATCGGATGAACGAACCCTTCCGTATGAACCTCTTCTTTCGGGCGTGCATCGACCCCGATCTCGAGGACAATCGGTCGGAGTGACTCGCTGTGTTCAAGCCGCGCCCCTTTCACGGTCATCGTGAGTTTGAGCATTTCCTCATCAGCCGTTGCCTTCAGCGTTGCGGAGGGATTGGCTCCTTCCTCCGGGCCAGACTGACCCAGGGCGTAGTTGTTGAGTTGACTCAGCCCAATCGGATCAGCCATCGACAAATTTCGAGTTGCCTCCAATTCTCGCTCGAAGACATAGGAGTGAGTGCCACTCTCAATCTTGAGTGTCACGATGTCTCGGGTCCGAAGGATGGAAGGGTCCTTTGGCAGGCCACATTGAGCCGAAAAGTCTTTGGCTTCTTTTGGGCCCAACTCGAAGGTCCCTCGGGCGCGTTGTTTCGCAAAATTGAGTTCGTACGAGCCCGAAACGGCTTTTTCCTCCGGATTTCGAATCGTGAATTTGAGGGGAAAGGTATCGCCACGGGATTGATGGGGAGAGAGATCCCAGATAACCGAAACCGGACCCAAGGGGGCCCGAAGATCCAACAACTCGGTGTGATCAAAATCACTCAACAGAAAAGAGGCCGCCAGAACTGGGCTGTTTCCGCTTTGGAGGGATGGTTGGTGGCTGTCTTGCCCTTGAATTTGCCGCCGATAGGCCAGTTCAAATGTCTGATTTTCTCCTGGAGGAATTTCCAAAGTAAAGCTGGTTACGTCCGGTTCCCAGCTTTCTCCGATCAGCAGCGGAATGAGGGCTCCCAGCTTGGTTTCCGCGCTTTGATTGGAGACCTGCAAATTCAGCTTAAGGGTGTTGGGTTCCGCATAGAGAGCAGTTCCTTCAACCTGATAATTCGATTGGCCGAGTCCATTCAAAAACTGGTCAAAGATTCCCCGGCCGGCAATTTCATGAGCCCGGGAATTCATCCAGACGGTTTCCTCGATTTCGGGACCGT
The DNA here is from genome assembly GCA_964351855.1 of uncultured Verrucomicrobiales bacterium. Classification (GTDB taxonomy): domain Bacteria; phylum Verrucomicrobiota; class Verrucomicrobiia; order Verrucomicrobiales; family DEV007; genus JBCDHN01. The sequence goes on along the minus strand of CAYGQD010000089.1, from coordinate 6,300 downwards.
AGTTGAAGAGTTCAAGGGCCATGGCCTCTGATACGAATCGGGAAGTTTCGTCAGGATCACGCCTCCCCGGAGCAAACCGTGATTGAGCCAAGGCAGTTCCAGGGTCCAGGAACATCACTTTGGCGCTCTGCGCCGTCGCTTTGGCCGCATCGGAAAAAACCCGAGTTGCCCCCCAACCGGCGGGACTGGGATTGGAGCGAATCAGGGTAGGTCCAATTACAATCACCTCCGCTCCTTGTTGCTGGCAGTAGGCAATCGCCTGCCGTAGAGTTTCCCGGTAGAGATCAACCGATAGTCCGAAGCGGAGGTCGTTGGTTCCCAGATTGATCAATACCAAATCGGGTTGGTTCAAAAACGCCGTGTTCGTCAACCATTGATGCGTATTGAGACTGGTCGCATCCAGAGCGGTGAACTGCTCACAGGTAATTTCATCGCCTTGATGATCCTTGATCTTCTGTAGGTGTCCACCGAGTGGGTTGATCAATCGAATTCCGCCGGTGTAATAAAACTCTCTTTCCAGCCCCTGTAGCAGATGTCCGTTCAGAGAGAGCAAGACATTCTCGGCATTGTCGTCGTGCGTCATGCCTCGGCCAACCGCATCTCCTAGCAGGACGACATGCACCGGACTTTGCCGCTCTAACTTGGAAAGCGTCTGAGGGATGTATTTCTGCAGTCTCTCCGCTTGCGAATCCGAGAGAGGAAAACCGTGCACCAAAGCAGTTCCGCCAAATACCACCGTAATAAGGAGCGCAGCTAGGGATTTTCTGAGCATAGAAGTGCGTATTTGGGGCAAAATTAAGCAGGGCCGTTGCAGCAAACCCGCAAAAACACCCATTACATCGGGCGGCATCTGTGTGTCAAAGGTAGAATTTTCTGGTCGAGTCCAACTTGAAGTTTACGACGCTTCTTCGTGCGCTAGTGTTCGATAGAAATGGCAAGCCCAACAGGACGCCTGAAAATCTTAAAAACCTACAAGCTGTTCATCGGGGGAAAATTTCCTCGGACGGAAAGCGGGCGGTACCTGGTTGCCACCAAGTCGAACGGAAAATCATCTCCCAAAATCGTGGCGAATTACTCTCAGGCATCTCGAAAGGATCTCCGTGATGCGGTGAGAGCCGCTCGTGGGGCACAAAGTAGCTGGGCGAATTCTTCGGCCTACCTCCGAGGACAAATTCTCTATCGGATGGCGGAAATGCTGGAAAGCCGCGGACAGTCTTTTCGAGAAGAGCTCAGCGAGTTCGGCAAAAGTCCAGAGAAGGCCAACCAGGAAATCGCGGCTAGCATTGATCGATTGGTTTATTTTGCAGGCTGGAGCGACAAGGTGGATTCCGTGTTTGGAACGGTGAACCCAGTAGCGTCCAGCCATTGGAATGTGACCAGTCTTGAGCCGACTGGAGTTGTCGGGCTGATTTGCCCGGATGAGCCCAGCCTTCTTGGCCTGGTAACGCTGGTTGCGGCCACCGTTGTCACTGGAAATGCGGTGGTGGCCATTGCTTCAGAAACCAATCCGCTTTCCGCAGTCTCGTTCGCGGAAGTGTTGGCTACCAGCGATCTACCCAATGGTGTGGTGAACATTCTCACCGGTAAGCGAAGCGAGTTGGCGCCCGGTCTCTCCAGTCATATGGACATCAACGGAGTGATCGATGGATCGAGTGACCTCGAGATCGCCAAAGGTATCGAGGAAGGCGTTAGCCAGAATGTGAAACGCGTCCATCGGTGGCTATTTGCCCCACAAGAATGGTATCAGTCGACCGCTGAAGATCCCTACCGAATTTTGGACGCAATGGAATTTAAGACTGCATGGCATCCCCGTGGATTTTAGAGCCATGAAGACGCTTTTTCTATGTTGGGCAGTGGTTTTTGGAGGAGCCCTGATGGGGGAAGAGGATCCTGAACTCAATCGGGTGATCAAGATGGTTCTCGAGCAGTCTTCGACTAGCGACGTGCCTTTTCGAGAGGTGATCGCCGCAGTCACTGGGCACCAAATTCTTCCCGTTGATCGATCGAAGGACGAGGATCGGGTCTTGATCGAAACCATTACCAAAGCGATCGGAGATTCGATCGATGAATTGAATCGCCCGGACAGTCCCGCCCGGCAGGAATCTAGAATTAACGAAGTCAGCAGACATTTCGAGACTGCCCTGCAGCGGAGCATCAATGCGGTTCCCGATTTCGCCTGTGAGGTCCCAAAAACCTCCGAAGGCAAAGCTCAGTCCTCCGGGTATCCGGATTTGCGGATTGTTCACCACCCCTCGGGCCGCGTCGCGTATCTGGACCCGAAATTAGTCAATGAGAACTCAGTCGAAAGCTCACTTCGGACGTTTTACTACACTCCGAAAACCACCACGAGCAAGGTTTTGGAGGATGCCCACCATCTGTTGGTCGGGATTGAGCACGATGGCGAAGTGGGCATTTGGCAATTCACGGGCTGGAAATTGGTCGATCTGTATGATTTTCGAGTTCGCTTAAAAGCTGAGTATCAGGCGAGCAATCGCGATCTCTACCGCGATGCCCTCATTCTGGAAAGCAAGTGAATTGAAGCTTGCGGCGATTCCCGGCGCGGATTAGCGGGAGGAATGGCTAAGGAACCGCTCTCAAAATTTTTTCAGGAAGATGGGAAAACCGTGATTCTTCCCATTGATCATGGCACTGCCATTCCGGTGGGAGGACTGGAAAAACCGGGTGAATTGATTGAGGCGCTGAAGCCAATCGTTGATGGATTCGTCGTCAATCTCGGCGTCGCGGCTCGCTTCAAAAAGGAGCTGAAGGGAACCGGAGTTTGTCTTCGCGTCGATATTTACAAGCCGGACACGGAAGAAGGTGCCTACAAACTCTATGGTATCGATGAAGTGGAGGAAGTGGGGGCCGATGGCGTGATGCAGATGCTCTATCCGGGGCACTCTCATGAGGCTGAAATCACCCGCGACTGCTCAGAAACCATCGCGGAGTGTCTCGGGGCGGGCGTTCCCACCATCATCGAATCCCTTCCCGTCGGATTAGGACGTCCTCAGGATTACACCGTCGAAAAAATTGGTTTTGCGGTCCGGCAAGCTGCGGAACTGGGAGCTTCGGTCGTCAAAACGGCGTTCCCTACCGGAGCCACCGAATCCGAATTTCGCGCGATTGTTGACGCTTGTTTTGTCCCCGTGATCGTACTTGGCGGCGCGGCCATGGGAGATGACGAAGCCCTCCTCGCCATGGTCGAAAAAGCGATCAAAGCCGGAGCCGCTGGAATCGCAGTCGGCCGAAACGTCTGGCAGCACGAGAACCCTAAAGTGATCGCGAAAAAGCTGCGTGCGGTGGTGCACGAAGACGCGACGGCGGCTGCCGCCAACAAGATTCGCTGAAGAACGGGGCGAGTTTTCGCTAGAAATCAGGAAACAACTGGCCAAAGCTCCGAGGCATATGGAATCCCTTTGGTCAGCATCAGAAGCCGCGAAGTTCCAAGGTGACTTGGCGCAGCGAGTTTACAGCTCCCGCCTCCTTGGCCGGGACGAACAATTAGTCCTCCATGGAGGCGGAAACACTTCGGTGAAGACTCGCCAGAAGGACTTTTATGGCAACGAGGTTGATGTTCTTTATGTGAAAGGAAGCGGATGGGACCTCGGGACGATCGAAGAAGCGGGCTTTGCACCCGTGAGAATGGAGGCCCTTCTCAAGATGGCTGACATGGAGCATTTGGAAGATGCGGAAATGGTTCGTCAGCAGCGGGCTGCGATGCTCGACCCGGAAGCACCGAATCCATCGATCGAGGCGATTCTGCATGCGATCATTCCCTTCAAATTCGTCGATCACACCCATTCCAATGCGATCGTCGCGGCGACGAATCACTATGACGGAGAGGGACGCATCAGTGAAATTTTTGGCAACAAGGTGATCGTGGTTCCCTATGTCATGCCTGGGTTTGATTTGGCCAGGACCGTCTATGAATTGATCAAATCTCGTGATTTGGTCGGCGAAGGAATTCAGGGGCTCATCCTCATGAACCACGGCATTTTCACATTCGACGACGATGCCCGAAAGAGTTATGAACTGATGATTGAGCTAGTGACTCTGGCGGAGGATTATCTCGTGAAGGAAGCCGGAAAAGACCCCCGTGCGAAAGGAGAGGCCAAAATCGATCTCCTCCGACTCGCCGCTTTACGGAAGAAAGTCTCGAAGTTGAAAGGGACTCCGGTGATTGCGAATTTCGATACCAGTCCTCAGGCTGTCGGTTATGCCAGCCGTAAGGACATCCAGGATTTGGCGACGCGAGGCCCCGTGACGCCGGATCACAGTATTCGGACAAAGCGGATTCCCGCTGTTGTCGGGGAAGATTTCGACAAGGATTTGGCGAAGTTTGCGGAAGACTATCAAGCCTACTTCGAGCGCAATCAATCCGGTCAGACGATGTTGGACCCGTCTCCACGGGTCGTAGTCTGGAAAGACCATGGTGTGGTTGCGTTTGGCGCAACTGAAAAGGAAGCCAATGTCATTCGTGATATTGCTCAAGCTACCTGGGAAACCGTCCAACTGGGAGAAGCTACGGGCGGCTGGGTGGCGCTCAGCGAAAAAGCGATCTTTGAAGTCGAATATTGGGACCTGGAACAGGCGAAGCTGAAGCAAGGTGGCTCCGCCCCGGTTCATCAGGGAAAAGTCGCCCTGGTCACCGGCTCGGCAGCCGGAATTGGTTTTGCGTGTGCTGAAGCTCTTGCCGCAGGTGGAGCCAGAGTGGTAGGATTGGATCTGAATCCGGAGATTGTCGAGGGGATGGCCAAGATTGGGGCGATTGGGAAAGTCGTCAATTTGACCGATGACGCTCAAGTCATTGATGCCATCGAAGAAACGGTCCGGCGATATGGTGGGCTCGACATCGTCGTCAGCAACGCGGGCATTTTCACTGCCGGGCAGTATCTGGACACTTTGGAACAGGAGAACTGGGAGAAATCGTTGGCTGTGAACCTCACAAGCCATCAAAAGCTTCTAAAATACACGATTCCCTACCTCAAACATGGGATTGAAGGAGCAATCATCATCGTGGGTTCCAGAAACGTCATGGCTCCAGGACCAGGCGCGGCGAGTTATTCCTGTGCGAAGGCTGGTTTGACCCAGCTGTGTCGTGTCGCTGCTCTCGAGCTGGGGCCAGAAGGGGTCAGGTGTAACATCATTCATCCGGATGCAGTCTTCGATACCAAACTGTGGACGCCGGAAAAACTGGAGCGATCCGCTGAGCGGTATGGCCTCACCGTGGAGCAATACAAACGGCGCAATCTCATGAAGACGGAAATCAAATCACGTGAAGTGGGTGACATGGTTTCTGCCATGGCTAGCCCCTTGTTCGCCCGCACCACCGGCGCTCAAATTCCGGTCGATGGAGGAAATGATCGGGTTATCTAAGCCGTTCCGTATGGGGTTTCTGCAGCAAGAATCCTCTCAAATGACTGAAGATGAGAGTTGAGTAATCGCAAACCTGACTGATATAGTTCACTCCATGTCGCCACAGCAAGACGTTAAGCCCTCTTCTCCTTCCGAGGCGTCCTCGACCGAATCTCGCAACGTTAAGGTAGAGCTTCAGAACGGGACCAAATTCGATTTTCGAGTGGTGAAATCGCTGGTCACCCAGGGTCCTTGGTCGCCAAAGCCTGCTGCGAAGCAACCCCCGGAGCGCAGCAAAGTTTCCTCACCCAATTCAAAAATGCAATGGATGATGGAGGGAGCTCCCGTTGGGAAAACGGCGATTGGAAAGTCCGAGTTTATTTCGGATCTCGGCTACATCTCGATTGTTTGGAGATGGCGCTCTAACGGAATCTTTGACCACGACGTCCGGACGTCAGGGAATTTGTCCGCGAGTACGAGTGTTGAGGGGCCGTGGTCAAAGGAGCCCACCCTGAGCGTGGAAGTGGTAGCTGTGTAGGCTGCGTCCTTGGGTGGAATATGGAGTTCAACCTCTCGACCAAACTCCTTTGTTCATCTTCCAGCGAATACTCGGTTGACCGGAATTCTTATTGGTTGCCCGTTCTAACTCCGGCGCAACTGAGGCTTTTAGAGGTGCGCTGGGTGGAGTTGCCACACCGGATTGAATGGCCGCTGGGGTAATCGTCTTCAACGGTTTGGCGATCGCCTTTCCTTTGATTCGGTCTCGCTGGTGTTTCCGCAAGTGGGCCACCTGGACGGACGGGGCATTGGCATCTCGTTGAGGGTAAAGAGTTGGCTTCGCTGGAGGAAGAGGTGATGAAGGCGGTTTGGGCAGCGGAGAAATGTTTGTAGGTAGCGGCAGGGAGCTTGGAACGGCGGGCGCACTTGGCGGGGAGGGCTTTGGAG